>JAKEGR010000173.1 GCA_022615465.1 Planctomycetota bacterium
CCTGGTGCAGTTGCGGCTGCTCGGTCTCGACGTGCCGGGCAACGGCGCGAAATTCGGGATGTTTGTGCTGGCATGGCTGGTGCTTATCGTCAAGCTCAGTGACACGGGCCAATACACGGTCGGGCGGATGTTCGGCGTTCACAAGCTCGCGCCTGGTATCAGTCCTGGCAAGACGTGGGAGGGCGTATTCGGCGGGTTGTTATTCGCGATACTCGGCGGATTCATCGCCATGTGGCTCGGACGATGGATGGGCGCCGGCACTGGGATGAGTCCAACAAATCAGCTATCCGACGGCAAGGTCTGGAGCCTCCTCATTTATCCCCTGGCCGTTGCGGCGGCCGGTATTTTGGGCGACCTGGCTGAGTCGTTGCTCAAACGCGATGCCGGCGTGAAAGATTCGAGCACCTGGCTGCCGGGATTTGGGGGGGTGCTCGACTTGCTCGACTCGCTGCTAGGGGCCGCGCCCGTGGCATATCTCTGCTGGGCGATTGGCTGGGCGGGACCGTAGCCGTGGGAAGCTGCCCAGTGTAGCCGGGTCTCTCCGAGACTCGGAAGTGCTGGGTGGAACCGTAACGCCAAGCGTGGAAGCGTACCGATCTTTACCGTGCCCCATAAACCCCTGCTGCCGTAATTGGTGGTCCCGACCGCCCATCTCTCCCACATTGGACGATGGCAGGCAAAGCCCGTATAATCCCTATCTGCGTCGCAACCCATTGACATAAAATCGGTTGCGGCGCGACTTGGGACATTCGCTGGTACGGTTGTTCTCCAATTTGGTATAGTATTCAGTAAGTTACTTAACGTGAAAACGTGTGCGGTGGCCAGTGTGCCGCCGCAAGTCTTTAATGATCGAAGCGACCATTCCGGTCGGAAGTGCTGATGAGTTGGTCATGCTCTTGGGAGCAAGCGACCAACATCTCCGCCGTATTCGCGATTCGGTGCCGGCCAGAATCTCTGCGCGTGACGGCAAGATTCATATTCGTGGCGACGAACAGGCCGTCCTTCAAGCCACCGAGATCATCGAGAAGATCAAAGGCGCCGTGGTGCGAGACGGCTCCCTCTCCCCCGAGCAGGTCTCCCAGATTATTGGTCAAGTGACCGGCGGATCGACCAACGGGCGTATTGCCCCAGTCGATGTGCGTCAGACTGGCCGGATAATTCGTCCACGCACGGCCGGCCAGGCGGAATTTGTCGAGGCGATTCGCAATCACGACTTAGTGTTTTGCAGTGGACCGGCTGGCACGGGAAAGACCTTTCTCGCGGTGGCCACGGCCATCGAGTCGCTGAAGCAGAAACAGATCGGCAAGATCGTCCTGGTGCGGCCGGCAGTCGAGGCGGGCGAAAACCTGGGCTTTTTGCCAGGCGATATGCAGGCGAAAATCAATCCCTACTTGCGGCCCTTGCTTGACGCCTTGCGCGAGATGATGGACTACGAGCAAGTGAAACGCTACATGGCGGACGACGTCATTGAAGTCGTGCCGCTGGCCTATATGCGTGGACGGACTCTCAACAATGCGTTCATCGTCATGGACGAGGCGCAAAATACGACCGTGCCACAGATGAAGATGTTTCTGACTCGCATGGGCTTGAATTCAAGAGTCGTCGTTTCGGGAGATCCGTCCCAGATTGATTTGCCTCCGCATGCCAAGAGCGGCCTCATCGATGCGATTGGCCGTCTGCGCCACATTGAAGGTTTTTCCCATGTGGTGCTTACGCGTGACGACATTGTGCGACATCGCCTCGTGCAGGAGATTGTTCTCGCTTATGAGGAGGGCTCAAGGAAGAAACGCTAAGTCGTCTGTTCGCTGTCAGCCATCAGACAGAGATTGTCGCAGGCTCGTCGGCTTTCACTCGCGTTTTGAGTTCGCAGCATATGCCCAACGGCAGCAGGAAGAAACGACGGATTGACCGCGTCACCACGCTGGAATTGCCTCCCGGGGTGTGGGGGAGCGCGTGGGAGCAATTGCAGCGCGGCCACGTGCTGGCGCGGCTGGGGCTTTGCGCCCTGACGGCCGTGTTGCTGTGGGCGATCGGCCGCGGCTGGGATCCGCCTCTGCCGTATCACTTGGGTGATGTGCCGCACCGCGATATCGTAACCCGCACTCAATTCAAGAAAGATGATGAAGAGGCGACTCGCGAGGCCCGCGCACAGGCTCGCAGCCTGGCCATTGCCGTGTATGACCAGGATCCGGCTCAACTCGATCAACTCCGTGCGAAACTGGAGAACGAAGTCAGCCAGTTCGTTGCCGCGAAAGATTTCGCTGAGGTTGAGTCGCTCTGGGATAAGTTCCACCTGGAACTGGCCGAGGGAACGCCCCAGCCGACCAAGGAAGAACTTCAGCAGCAATATCAGCGGTTTCGCGAGGCGCTATCCGGCGAGGGAGCGGTCGATGCCTTTAAGGAAGCATTGGCCAAAGTATTCGCCCCGCTCCTCGAAAATGGCTTGTTGGATGGTCTACCGCCCGAGCATAACGCCAACGAAGTGACGATTTCCGTGCGGCCTGTCGGAATCGAGCGATTCGAGACGCAGGGTGTCGCCGTGAGTAATGTGCTCATTGAGGGGGCAGCGGCCCAATTGCAAAAATCACTACAACAAAAGATGCCGTCGCTGGAAGTTGCAAACCATGTATTCGCGTGGCTGCGGCCACAGCTTCCCGTGACGCTCAAGCTCAATTTAGAAGCAACGCAAAAAGAACAGAAAAACGAAGTCGCAAAGGTTGAGGTGCAAACGAAGGTTTACCCGGTCGGAACCGTGCTTTGGTCGCGCCGGCCGATCACTCAGGAATCGGGCGCCACGACTCAACAAGTGCAGCCCATCGACAATGCGACGCTTGATCTACTCAATCTGGAATATCAAACGGAACTGGATCAGCGGAGGTTTCCGGCCAAACTGGCACGATCCCTGGCCGTGCTCGGCATGTATGTCGCAGTATACGTTCTTTGCGGCTCCTACATCTACTACTGTGTACCTCAGCTTGCCAATGAGCTTGGCCGCCTGGCGACGCTGCTCGCCCTCGTCGTGCTAGCCGTCGCTCTGATGGTCATCACCAGCCACTACGATTGGCGGGCCACGTTGATACCACTCATGCTGTTCGGCATGACGATCGCCATCGCCTACGAGCAGGAACCGGCGCTGCTGCTCACGGCCGCGCTGACGCTGATCATTGCCGAAATACTGGGCACTTCGCTGGCCGACTCGATCGTGTTGATGGCGACGACGACGGGCGCTATCTTGTTGTTGCGACGCGTGCGTAGCCGCAGCACGCTGCTCCTGGTGGGCTTCGTGGCAGCCCTGGTGGCAATCCTGACGGCGCTGGGCGTTGGCACACTCGAAGGCGAGCCGTTCTGGATGACGTTCAAGCAGTCGCTGTTGTGGGGCCTGTGGGCTGTGATTGCCGGCTCCCTAATGACTTGTTTGCTGCCCGTGATCGAACGCGCTTTCAAGGTGCAGACCGATCTGAGCCTGATCGAATTGGGAGACCCCGCGCATCCGCTGCTGCAGGAATTGATCCGCCGTGCGCCGGGCACCTACAATCACTCGATCACGGTGGCTTCCCTGGCGGAGTCGGCGGCCGAGGCAATTGGCGCACGGGGACTTTTGGTCCGTGTGGGGGCTTATTTTCACGATATCGGCAAAATGTTGAAGCCGGGGTATTTCGTGGAAAACCAGGGCCAGGGCGACAATCGCCACCGTTCGCTGGTGCCGGCCATGAGCACGCTGGTGATCATTGCCCATGTAAAGGACGGCGCCGACCTCGCGCGGCAAAGCAAAATTCCCGATCCGATCATCGATTTCATCCAACAGCACCATGGCACGACGCTGGTCGAGTATTTCTACCGCCAGGCGAGCGAGAGCAAGCGAACTGATCCGAACGCAAACGCAGTCGATGAAAGTTCGTTCCGCTATCCAGGCCCGAAACCACAAAGCAAAGAGGCAGGCATTTTGATGTTGGCCGACGCGGTCGAAAGCGCGAGCCGCGTTCTGGTGGGGCCGACGCCTGCACGGATCGAAAGTCTCGTCAAGGAAATATGCCGAAAGCGGCTCCTTGACGGCCAGTTGGACGAATGTGACCTGACGCTCGAAGAGGTCCACAAGATCGGCGAAAGCCTCGTGAAGTCGCTCACGGCGGTCTATCATGGCCGAGTCAAATATCCAGATCAGGAGACGGCGTAACGGTGTCGGCTCCCGACGGTTTTTCTGTCTTTCTCGCCAATCAGCAGACAAAACATGCTGTCGAGGAAGCACCGCTAATCGCCGCCGCACGGCTCGTGTTGCGGGATTCCAGGTTCACGTCGGCTGAGATAAGCCTCGCGGTCGTCGATGACAAGACGATTCACGATCTGAACAAACGATATCTGGAGCATGACTATCCCACGGATGTGCTGAGTTTTGTTTTCGACGAGCAGGCGGAGCATCTGGAAGGGGAAGTGATCGTCAGTGCGGATACAGCGGCCGCTCAGGCGGCGGAAATCGGCTGGCCCCAGGCGGCCGAGCAGCTACTATACGTCGTCCACGGGATGCTGCACCTCATCGGCTATCGAGACGAAACACCTGCCGAGACGAGCGAAATGCGTGCCGCCGAACGACGCTGCCTGCGA
>JAKEGR010000174.1 GCA_022615465.1 Planctomycetota bacterium
AGCCTTCCTGGCCATTCGCGACTCCTTTCATTCAGAGGGTCGCGAATCCTACCAAAAATCCATGAATCACGTCCAGTCAACTTTGCCGCCGTAGAAAAAAACTCGCCGTCCCTTCGCTGATCGGCCACGGGATAGGGGGGGACGGTGGCCCGGGCCGCGCATTGCAAGGAACGGCGAGAGGTGTTATCGTGGCGCGGCGGTACGGAGGTGTGGACCACCGCGACCACGGCCCATCAGGCGTCGAGCGATACGGAGGTGGGGACCGCCCGCTGCCTAAGGCAGTGCTGTAGTTCTGTACGGGGAGTTGGGGGGAATGGTTCGGCACCAGGTGGATTTTTTCTCCGCATGGTGTTTTTCCGTGAACCAGAGGCCCGGCCCACTGGCTGCCGAGCACAGCCTGCCAGGCTACCTGGCTGTTCCATTTTACCGCAATGATGCCAACGAACATTCCCAAGAGCACTGAATACCCTCAGCCCCTGTAGGCAAACATGACCTCTCCACGAATTGAACGGGCGATTGTAAGCGTCAGCGACAAAACGGGATTGACCGATTTTGCGAGGGGGCTGGTGGCGGCTGGCATTGAAGTTTTTGCGAGTGGCGGGTCGCGGCGGCACCTCGAAGGGATGGGAATCCCGGTTCGTGAAGTGGCCGCCTACACCGGCTTTCCGGAATTGATGGATGGCCGGCTCAAGACGCTGCACCCCAAAATTCACGGCGGCATTCTCTGTCGGCGAGATCGTCCCGACGATCTGGCCGCGATGGTGGAACTAGGGATTGTGCCGTTCGAGCTGGTGGTCGTGAATCTCTACCCGTTCGAGCAGACGATTGCCCGCGGCGGCGTGTCTGTCGAAGAAGCAATCGAGCAAGTCGATATCGGCGGGCCGACGCTCGTCCGCGGGGCGGCAAAAAACCACGCCTTTGTGACCATTGCCTGCCAACCAGCGCAGTACGGGCCAATCCTTCAGCAAATCCAATCGACGGGCAAGACGACGACCGTGTTGCGGCGTGAACTGGCCGGGGCGGCGTTTGCTCACACCGCCGCCTACGACACGGCGATCGCGAGATACTTCGCCACGATCCAAGAAGGCGGAACGGCTGACGCCCAGTTCCCGGAGAACTTATCCCTGACGCTGCGCCGCAAGACGACACTCCGATACGGCGAGAACCCGCACCAAACGGCAACGCTCTATGCCGCGGTCGATGCGTCCCCCCATTCGTTGGTACGGGCCGAGAAGCTTCACGGCAAGGAGTTGTCCTACAACAATCTGCTCGATCTTGACTCAGCACTTGCCCTCGCACGGTCGCTGCCCACGCCCGGCGTGGCAGTGCTGAAGCACAACAACCCCTGCGGCGCGGCCACGGCGGCCAGTATTGGCAAAGCAATGCGACAAGCCTGGGAGGGCGATCCGCTGAGTGCGTTTGGTTCGGTGCTCGGTTTCAATGTCCCCGTCGATGCGGCGGCAGCGGAGTTTTTGGCCGAACCAGATCGGTTTGTCGAAGCCATCATCGCTCCCGATTTCACGCCCGAGGCATTTCAGATTCTGACGACGAAGCCCAAATGGAAAGCGAATGTGAGGCTGCTGAAGATCGGACAGATCGAGCCTGGGTGCGGCGGGATCGAACTGCGGCAAATCAGCGGCGGCATGCTGTGTCAAACGGCCGATGACTTGCCAGAGGACGAAGCGGAGTGGCGCGTCGTCAGTGACGCACAGCCGACGGACGAACTGCTGGCCACACTGCGGCTTGCTTGGGCCGTGTGTCGCCACGTGAAGTCCAACGCGATCGTGCTGGTAAAGAATCAGGCTCTGGTGGGTGTCGGTGCGGGGCAAATGAGCCGCGTCGATTCGGTGGAGATTTCCATCGGCAAAGCGGGCGACCGAGCACGCGGCGCGGTGTTGGCCTCGGATGCCTTTTTCCCGTTCGACGACTCGATTCACCGCGCGGCGGCAGCCGGCATCGCGGCCATCATCCAGCCCGGAGGCTCGCGCCGCGACGCGGAAGTGATCGCCGCTTGCAACCAGCACCGCCTGCCCATGATCTTCACCGGCCGACGACATTTCCGACATTAACGACAATTGAGCCTCACTCGATACTGGAGTCCGAAACCGGGATCGATTTCGGCCACCCCGAGAATGGCATCCAGACTCAGGGCACTCCTTTTGGGTAAAGGCGCGTTCCATTCTTTCGCACGTAGGTCAATGGAATCTTGGGGTTGTTGATGTCTTTCCCGCCCTCCTTGTGCCACTTCTTCTCCCATTTGCTGTAAAACGGTTCCAGCAGTTCCGGCGAAAGCCGGTAGATTTCCAGTAAATTGATCCCCTCGTAAACAGCAAAAACCCAAGCGACTTTTCGGTACTTCTTGATAATCGTCGGATTCATGTGATGATGCGTGGAGAAGTTGTTTGTCAGCAGGATGTTCACCGATTTCAACTCATACTCGTTGCCTGCGTCATCAATGGCGTCGTTCCCTTCCCTGCGACGTAAGCACTTGAGGCCCGTCACAAGAAGCACTTGCAGCAGCTTGCCCCCGTTGTCTTGAAAAATATCGGTGATGCCATGCTTCTCCGCAAGTTTCTGATACCTTTCGATATGTGGCCAAAGGATGTCGAGTTGGCTCTTGTCACGATGCACGATCAACTCCTGTTCGATAAAAGGTCAGGGATCGTGCAATCCAATGCGTGGGCAATAGCCTCCATGTTGTCGATCGAGATATTGCGCTCACCCCGTTCGACCGACCCGATGTACGTTCGGTGAAGTTTAGATAAACTGGCAAGGGCCTCTTGAGACAATCCCAGCGACCGCCGGATTTCTCGCATGTTGTCGGCAAACAGCTGGCGAGCTGTTCGACGTTTCAATTTTGCTGCCATAGAATAGTAAAGGTCAGCACTTGCTGACCTTGCGTCTACACACTATAAGTAGCACTTGATCTTGCCGTTGGCCGAGCAAAGGAAGTGACATGACGTTGCCGCTAGAACTGCCTGGGCTGAATCGCCCATGCGCGTACACTACCGAATTCGGCCGTGCCTACGTAGGCGACTCGCGCCAGCTGCTCGCTCAATTGCCAGACGAGAGCGTCAATCTAGTCGTTACTAGCCCGCCGTTTGCGCTCCTTCGGCAAAAGGAGTATGGCAATGAGCATCAGAAGGACTACAACAGTTGGCTCCTCGGATTCGCGGAGATCGTGCATAGAAAACTCCGTGCTGATGGTAGTTTTGTCCTGGATTTAGGTGGTGCCTACAAACGCGGATCACCCACTCGCAGTCTGTACAATTTCCGTGTGCTGATCCGTCTTTGCGACGAAATCGGTTTTGTTCTTTGCGAGGACTTTTACTGGCACAATCCCTCCAAACTTCCAAGTCCCATCGAGTGGGTGAACAAACGCAAATTGAGAGTTAAGGACTCGGTAAACACGATATGGTGGCTGGGGAAAACTCCATGGGTCAAAGCTGACGCTAGCCGGGTACTTAC
>JAKEGR010000175.1 GCA_022615465.1 Planctomycetota bacterium
GATTTCAAGCCGACAGTCACCTTTGGCATTATCTCGGGCGTGCATCGCTACCAGTATCCGGCTGGCACCTTGCTCGAGTATACCGACTGCATCCAGACCGACGCCGCAATTAACCCGGGCAATTCGGGCGGTCCCTTGTTCGATGCCGTGGGCAAGTTGATCGGCATCAACGGCCGCGGCTCGTTTGAGAAACGGGGCCGGGTCAGCGTTGGCGTCGGCTATGCAATCTCCATCAACCAGATCAAGAACTTCCTGGGGCAACTCCGTAGCGGCCGAATTGTTGACCATGCCTCGCTGGGTGCCACCGTAACGAAAGATGCCGATGGGCGCGTCCTGGTTGACGATATTCTGGAAGACAGCGATGCGTTTCGTCGCGGCCTCCGGTACGGCGACGAAGTGGTGCGGTTCGGCAATCGCGACATCACGAGCGTTAACCAATTTAAGAACATTCTCGGCACGTATCCCAGCCGCTGGCGGGTGCCGATCAGCTTTCGTCGCGATGGTCGCGAATTTGGACGGCAAGTGCGGTTGGCCGATTTCCACCGCTCCGGCGAGCTTGAGAAGTTGCTGCAAAGCGGTGGAGGTTTGCCCAAGGAACTGCCGGAACGTCCAGATCGAGACCAGCCAGGCCAGGAGCAACCCCACGACGGCAACCAGCCGAAGCGTCGCGCGGCAGAGCAGCGACCCCCTGTCGGCAAGCCCCCAAAACTCCAATTGCCGAAATCTGTTCAAGAGTACTACGAACCCTCTTCCGGGTATGCCAATTATTGGTTCAACCGCTATCACCAGCAGCGGGTGTGGAACTCCTATTTGGCCCGCGGCGATTTCGCCGAAATCGGTTGGAATTGGACTATTCACGCATTGGACGCAGAACGCAATCCGGTCGAGATCACCCTGACAGATAAACACGGCGTGATCGTGATGCCGGCGGGCAAGTCCGAGGCCGAGTTTGGCCGCTCGCTCGCCGAGATAGCGAGTCCACCTCGCTCAGGCGGTTTATTGGCGACGCTGCACCTGTGGCAACGCTTGCTGCTATTTGGCCCACGACGTTTCGGCGAGGTTTATTATTTTGGCACGCTACCCTGGAAGAGCGAAAATGAGTTGGCCGATTGCCTCGTGGGCATTTATGGCGGAGTCGAAACGCGATTCCACTTTGACCCTGACACGGGGCATCTCATCGGCATCGAAATGCAGGCTTCCGACGATGTTGATCCGTGCGAGATTTATTTCGACGACATCCGCGAAGTCGAGGGCCGATCGCTACCCCATCATTGGACGATCCGCCACGGTGACGAAATTTTTGCGGAACTGACAATTACGTCCTGCGATTGGTCGGCCGAACCCAAGTCGGCTGCCAACAATGAGTGAGTGCATTATGCGTGTTCGGTGCCAGATTACCGCAAAAGTTTGCATCGTTTTGTTAACCATGGCCTGCCTCGTGATCGAGGCGGGCGATGCGTGGGCCAGCGACAGCGCGGCATCGGTTGTCAATGTTGTCCACGATGTGCAGATGAAAGTCGTAAAGCTGTATGGAACTGGCGGCCTGCGCGGCCTCGAAGCGTATCAGAGCGGCATCCTCATATCAGCAGACGGGTATGTGCTCACGGTTTGGAGTTACGTGCTCGATGCCGACAAAGTAACGGTCGTGCTCGACGACGGACGCCGATTTGACGCGGAGCATGTTGGCGCCGACCCACTCACCGAAATCGCGGTTCTGAAATTCCAACTGGCCGATGATCCCCTGCCCTATTTCGATCTGTCCCAAGCCGTCGCGGCGGAGCCGGGCCAACGCGTGCTCGCATTCAGTAATTTGTTTGGAATCGCCACCGGCAACGAGCCGGTAAGCGTGCTGCAGGGCATCGTTTCGACAATCGCCCCTTTGGAAGCCCGCCGCGGAGCGTTTGCAACGAATTATCGCGGCGACGTCTACATCCTTGATGCGGCAGCCAACAATCCTGGCGCGGCGGGCGGCGCACTGACCGATTCACAAGGGCATTTGCTCGGCATGCTTGGCAAGGAGTTGCGCAGCAATCTCACCGGCACATGGCTGAACTACGCGCTGCCCGTGGCGGCATTTGCCGAAACAGCCGAAAATATCGCCGCCGGGAGGTTCACGCCGCCGGCGATGGCAGAAGCGGAGCGGCCGGAAAATCCATTGTTGCTGGGAACGCTGGGAATCGTGCTCGTGCCCGACGTGGTCGTGCGTACTCCGCCATACATCGATCGCATTGTGCCCGAGTCTCCCGCGGCCAGAGCGGGACTGTGGCCGGACGATTTGTTGTTGATGATCGACGCGTATCCGACGACGTCTTGCCGGGAGGCGGTCGAGATCGTCGGTCGTTATGAGAGCGACGCCGCGATGCACCTTGCCGTGCTCCGTGGTGAAAACTTGCTCGAGTTCACCTTGCAAGGCGGCGAGGCCCCAGGTTCCAAACAGGAATCGCCGCTCGAGGAGAAGTGAACCGTGATCGTCTTTCTCAGGAGTCTGGCTGTTGTCGTTGGCCTCGCATTCGCGCTAGCTCAAGCCAACTTGGTCGGCGCGCAAGGCCCGACAGCCGACTCGCTTGCCACGCTGGAACAAGCCGCAGTGCTCTCGGCAGTGGATCGAGTGACCGAGTCGGTCGTGCAGATCCGCACGATTGGCGGTCTCGACACGGTCGATGGCGCATTGCGAGCCGATGGGCCAACGACAGGCCTCGTCATTTCACCGGAGGGCCACATTATTTCCAGCGCGTTCAATTTTTCTGAACAGCCGGCATCAATCCTCGTGACGCTCCCGTCCGGAAAGCAGGTCCCTGCCGAGCTGGCGGCGAAAGACCACAGCCGCATGTTGGTGCTCTTGAAGGTGAACGATGCCGCCGAGCTGCCAGTACCCGAGTTTGCACCGGCAGACGAGATCCGCGTCGGTCAGTGGGCCATTGCGGTCGGCCACACGTTCCGCGCGGATCGAACCAATCTCGCTGTTGGCATTGTTAGCGCGCGCGACCGCATGTTCGGCAAGGTGCTGCAAACGGACGCGGCCGTGTCGACGGCCAATTACGGCGGGCCGCTGGTCGATATCCGCGGCCGCGTTCTGGGCATCCTCGTACCGATGGCGCCCCAGAACGCCAGCGACGTGGCTGGCGTCGAATGGTATGACTCGGGCATCGGCTTTGCCGTGCCGCTGACCTCGATTACCGCTGCCATGGAACGGATGAAACGCGGCGAGGATCAACGCGCGGGTATCCTCGGCATCGGCATGGCGGGCAACAGCCCTCACGACTCGCCCGCCGAATTGGCCGTCGTGCGGCCCGACTCACCAGCCGGACAGGCCGGCCTCCGATCGGGCGACCGCATCGTCGAAATCAACGGCGCGCCAATCAAGACGCAGACCGATCTGCGATTCGCGCTCGGCCCGCGGTATGGCGGTGAGAGTGTGCAACTCGTCGCTTTACGGGGCGAAGAACGTATCGAGCGAACACTTGCATTGGCTGCCGAGTTGGCTGTGTTCCGTCATGCCTTTTTGGGAATGTTGCCGATGAGGATTGCCGCGGAGCCATTGAACGAAGATAAGGGCGACGCGCAACAACTGGAACACGGCCAGGAAGCGGCTATCAAATCGCTTGATGAAAATGCCGCTGGTAACGCCCCGGCCGCCGGCGACGCTCAACCAATCGGTGTCGTGGTGCGGATGGTTTACCCGGACAGCCCGGCGGCCAAAGCGGGCATTCAGACCGGCGACCGAATGGTGCGGATCGGCGAGATGAGGATCGACGATCTCGGCGACGCGATCCAGGAAATGAATAACGTCGCACCCAGCATGGTGGTCCATGTGCGGGTGCTACGGAAAGGCGAGCCACTCGACCTCACACTGACGGCCGGCCCATTACCCGCCCCCGTGCCGAACGAACTGCCGCCGGCGTTCGCAGCGGAGGCAGTGTCGGAAGCAAACCAGAATGAACACGCCCAGGCCGCCGAGGGCCAAACAAAGGCCGGCAAGACGCTTGAATTGAAGCTGACGGAGTTCAAGCAAAACTGCCAGATTTACATTCCGGTAACCCACGAGCCGCAGCAGGCGCTCGGAGTCCTCCTTTGGCTGCATGCGCCGGGCGCCTCGAAGCCAGAGGCAACCATTCGCGATTGGCGGCAGATTTGTGATCGAGACGGCCTGGTGCTGGTGGTGCCGACGGCGGCCGGTCCCGACCGCTGGGAGCGGATCGAGTTGGAATACCTGCGGCGGCTGCTGGAGCGCGTTCTCGGCCAATATGCGACCGATTCGCGGCGCGTGGTTATTTATGGCCAGGAAGGCGGCGGCGCGATGGCCTATCTGCTCGCGCTGTCGAGCCGCGACCTGGTACGCGGCGTGGCCACGTCGGCCGCCCCCCTGCCCCGCCAGCTTCGTGTGCCGGAGAACGAGCCGTCGCTGCGATTTGCCGTCCTGGCGGGTCTCCCCAATGCCGGCGGCAGTGACGCCCAAATTACCCAAGGCCTGCGCAAACTGGCCGACGCCGGCTATCCCGTCACGACCGTGGCGATCGCCAACCCAGCCGGCAACCTCTCCTCCGAGGAGCGAGAGCAATTGGCCCGGTGGATCGATACGCTTGACCGGTTTTAGAGCCTTGCTGTGTGTGATGCGCGCGCCGTGCGCGCATGTTGTTGATCGACAGGCCGTGTAGGGAACGTGCCTCCGTGCCGTTCCACACCTGTGCCGTTCCGCAATTCACGGAACGCCAGAGACGGCGTTCCCACCATCTTGGTTGCGGCCGCAGGCCGCGTTAGGAATACCCCGTGAACGGTTACCAGTGTGGGATGTCTCATTCCTGGCCGCGAGCCAAATAGAAGCCGGTCGTTTTTTGCCGGATTTCTGTCAAAAGATTTTTTGCCAGGGGGGCTTGCGGAAAATCGCCGCACGCACTATTCTTGTCGCTAGTGAGTATGAGTCTCATCAACATCAACTGGCGCGGCCACCTTGGCGGGCCTCCCTCACCA
>JAKEGR010000176.1 GCA_022615465.1 Planctomycetota bacterium
AGGATCTTTGGCGCGGTTCCGATCATGCCCGGGCCATGGAGATCGCCAGCGAGGAATCGGTCCTTGGCGATTTCAACAACACCACTTTTTCGCGGCTCGGCGTGACCACCCGTTTCTTCCGGCGTGATGGCAAGTTCCTGGTGAACGCCGAAGGCCCTGACGGCAAGTACCGCGATTACGAAATTAAATACACTTTCGGTGTCGATCCAATGCAGCAGTATATGGTCGAGCTAGACCGCGGCCACGTCCAAGTTCTGCGCGTTTCATGGGATACGGTTAAGAAAGAGTGGTTCGAGGTCACTCCGCCCGACGTGCCCAATGAACGCATCGAGCCGGGAGATCCGTTGCACTGGACCGGCATTGCCCAGAACTGGAACACGACTTGCGCCGATTGCCATTCCACCAACGTCCACAAAGGCTACGACTCGGCCACGGATACGTATCACACCACCTACGAAGAAATCAACGTCAGTTGCGAAGAGTGCCACGGGCCGGGCAGCGTCCACGTCGAGTTGGCCCGCGGCTGGTCGCTGTTCTGGGATCGCCACGTCGGCTACGGCCTGGTCTTCCTCGGTGGTGCCGACACGCACTTGCAACTTGAACGACGAACGCGCCGGCAATCAACGGTTGACGCGCGCCCCGTCGGTGGTGCTCGCTCGCACGTGCAACTTGAAATGTGCGCCAAGTGCCATGCGCGACGCTATCAGATCCACGAGGATTTCCGCCCCGGCAAGCCGTTCATGGATTACTATCAACCGGTGCTATTAAACGCTGGTCTGTACCATGCCGACGGCCAGATCCAAGACGAAGTCTATGAATATGGCTCGTTCCTCCAAAGCCGCATGTACGCCAATCGCGTGCGTTGCACCGATTGCCACGATCCGCACTCGCTGCAACGCAAGTTCGTCGGCAACAAGATGTGCGGCGAATGTCACTTGCCTGGCAAGTACGATACGCCGGCCCACCATCACCATAAGCCCGAGTCGACCGGCGCTCAGTGCGTCGAATGTCATATGGCGGCGCGATACTACATGGTCATCGACAAGCGCCGTGACCACAGCTTCCGTATTCCTCGGCCTGACCTGTCGGTTGAACTGGGAACACCGAACGCCTGCAACGATTGCCACACCAAGCCGGAGGAATCCGCCCAATGGGCTGCCGACGCGGTTCGAACATGGTATGGCAATAAACGTCGCAACGACCCGCACTGGGCACCGGCGATTGCTGCCGGTCGCCAGATCAAACCCGATGGCGAGGACTTGCTCCTGGACGTGATCCGCCGCAAGACCACCCCGAACATTGTTCGCGCCACGGCCGTTGATTTGCTCTCCGGCTACTCGAGCAGCGCCAGTAGTGGAGTGCGGCGCAAGGCGCTGACCAATGCCGATCCGCTCATCCGTGCCACCGCGATTCGCGCTCTTACGGACCAGAATCAGCAAGGTTACGAGTCCGACCTCGCAGAGCGATTGCTGGATCCGATTCGCGATGTCCGCATTTCGGCCGCCGTGCGTCTGGCCTACTTACCGCCAGATCGTTTGGAGTTTACGGATCGAGAGCCGCTGCGCCGGGCAATCCTCGAATTCCGTGCAAGCCAGGAACTGGCGCTGGATCATGCGGGCGCCCACCTCACTCTGGCCGGATTCGATCGGCACAATCGTCGCATTCAGGAAGCCGTGGGGCACCTTCATTCCGCCATCCAGCTTGAGCCGTATTTGTCAGGAGCACGAACGGAACTGGCGTCGATCCTGGATGAACACCGAGGCGACAAGCAGCAAATCCGCACACTCCGCGAGGAGGAAATCAAGCTGCTGGAACGCGATGCCCAACTCGCGCCTGGTCAAGCCGAAATCTATTACCAGCTTGGCCTGCTACACTACCTCCTGGGGCACTTCGACGATGCCGCGCTTTCGCTCGAAAAGGCCTGCGAGCTAGCACCGGTGTCTTATGACTACCACATGATTCTGGCGCTGCTCGCGGAACGACGCTACGAACTTAGCGGAGAAAAGACCCATCTCAAGTCGGCAACTCGATTGCTACGCAAGCTGGAAGTGATTCAGCCCGGCGACCCTCGCACCAAGGGAATCGCCGAGAGGCTGTCTGCTACACGGATGGCAATCGAAGCCAGGTCGCCCGGCCAGCCCTCGCCGTAGCGTCGAACTTCAGACCAACGCTGGCGCTGCTACTAGTGCCGCCATTTGCCATGCCAACAGCCTGGCTCCGTTCTCCATCAAGCCCGCGTGCGGGAGAGGTCGATAACCGCCTAAGAGGCAACACACGCGGTTCGTGGTGCGCGCGGCAATATCGGCCAATGAGTTGTCTTGCCACGGCATCCGATCAGCCGTGCGAGAAAGGAATCTCGATGTTCTCTTATTTCATTGCCCCCGTGCGACGCGTCATCGAAGCACTTGTTTCGAGTGATTCATCGCGCCAGCTTGCGGCAGGATTCACGCTCGGTATGATCGTTGGCTTGCTGCCCAAGGGGAATCTGATTGCGATATCGCTCTGCGTGGCCATCTTCGCGCTTCGTGTCAACACGGGCTTCGCCCTTGTTGCCGCCACACTGTTTAGCTGGGTCGGTCCTGCGATCGATCCGTTTGCCCATAAGCTTGGGGGGACTGTCTTGACTTGTCAGCCGATGCAAGCCTGCTATGCGTCGTTATGGAACGCACCCCTCGGTTCATGGTCGGGCTTCAATAACACGGTGGTGATGGGATCGCTCTGCATTGGGCTGTATTTCGCCTACCCAGTCTATTGGGCATGCCTCACGAGTTGCGAAACAACTCGGCCAACCGCTGCTGCCTGGGCCAACCGCTTCCTCATCACGGGTAGATCCGAAAAACATGAAGCCATCACCGAACGGGAGTCTGTCTTATGAACCTGTTCCTCCGGTGGCAATATGCTTTGCCACGGATACTCTTGGCGGTCGTGCTGTTGTTGGCTACTCAATACGGCCTTGGCCTTGCCCTGCACGGGATTCTCATCCGCACGGGGGAGGCAGTGATGGGAGCGAAGGTCGAATTGGCCCATGCACGCGTGTCGTTTACGGGCGGCCAGGTCGATCTTCACGACTTGCGCATCGCCAATCCTCGCCAGCCGATGCAAAACTTGCTGCAAATCGACCATTGCACCTTGGACATGGAAACCAGCGCACTCCTCCACAAACGTGTGGTGATCCATCACGGCCGTGTTACCGGCATGCAGATTGCAACACCGCGCGACACGAGCGGCACGCTCACAAAGGATGAACTGGCCTCCGATCCGCTTGTCTTCGAGTGGCTAGGCGGGCAGGCGGCTGAACGGGTGCAGGACTGGCTTAAGCAATTGGAAGAGAAATTTCAACACGATGTGATCAACCAGCTTGAATCCGTTCGTTTGACCGAGCAACTCGTTGCCCGCTGGCCCCAGGAATACGAGACTCTCGAATTGAAAGTCAAATCGCTGAAACAATGCGGCGACGACTTGCAGGAGCGGTTTCGTGCGGTACAAGCCAATCCTCTGCGTCATATCGATTTTCTCACGCATCTGCCGAAAGAGATCGCTACGCTGCAAAAAGAACTTGTACGTCTCGCGGCTGAAGTCGAACACTTGCCAGGCCGAATCGATGCCGATCGGCGCGCGATCGTTGCCGCTCGAAAGCACGACGAACAACTGCTCCGCGATC
>JAKEGR010000177.1 GCA_022615465.1 Planctomycetota bacterium
AAGGTGAAGGTGTCAAGTAGCGCGCACGTCGGGCGTCGATCGGTTGGATTGAAGCCTGTTCTTCCGACTTCGGCAGAGGATTCCATCACCCGCTCGTCAGTTGGTCTGCATTGGAAAAATGCGCTGACTTGGCAGGACAGGTCGGCACATGGCGAGAAAAAAATTCGCTGTGTTTGGCGATGGCAAAGTTGCGTCAGCCAAGGAGACGGGAAATCCGCGTTTCGATCGGGTTTTTTCGTGGTTTTCGATCCTTCACGACCCCTTAACGCTAGCATGGCAATCTTTTAACAATCGCCACAACCCATTGCACAACAACAGGTTAAGAAATACTTGGAATTGCATTGACGGGTGGCGTTTAGCGAGTAAGATCAAACTCACTAGACCGCAGTATGTGGTATCCAGAAGGGCATCGGATACAATATATTGTGGTTTTGCAGTGCTTCTAATCCCGGTATTCCGGGTTTTTGGTCATTACGGCCCTAAATCTAGTGCAGCGTCTGGCCAGGGACGGTCGATCCCCTGGCATGGCATGTACATATGTTCATACTGGTAGGATGCCCCTTCTTGATGCGCAGGAGGATTCTGCAATGGCGACTGTCGACGTTCGTAAGACGAATCTCCGAGGTGCTGGCTCGGCGGCAAAACGCTTCCATGGCCGGTTGAAGATTGACGCCGCGTTCTGCCCGACCGATATCGACGACTTGTTCTCGACGGTCGATTGGGAAGTCCGCAGTTCGCAGATCAAGGGCGAGAACGGCGAACTGATTTTTGAACAGACGAACTGCGAAGTGCCGTCGTTCTGGAGCCAGCTTGCCACGAACGTCATCTGCAGCAAGTATTTCTACGGCGAAGTGGGCACGCCGGAACGCGAGCACAGCGTGCGACAGCTCGTTCATCGCGTTGCCCGAACGATCAGCGATTGGGGCCTCGAAGACGGCTATTTCGCCTCCGCGCAGGATGGCGAACGGTTTTACCGCGATCTGGCCTGGCTATGCCTCCACCAGCATGGCGCGTTCAACTCGCCGGTGTGGTTCAACGTAGGTCTGTATCACCAAAACGGCGTCACCGGCGCGAAGTGCAACTGGCGGTGGGATCCGCGGATCGGCGACGTCGCGCAGCCAGAAAACCCCTATGAGTTTCCGCAGGGCAGCGCGTGCTTCATCCAGCATGTCGATGACAACATGGAAGACATCATGGAGCTGGCCCGCAGCGAGGCGATGCTGTTCAAGTTTGGCAGCGGCACCGGCACGGACCTGTCGACCTTGCGTTCGCATCGCGAAAAGCTCTCTGGCGGCGGGCGTCCGAGCGGGCCGCTGTCGTTCATGCGAGTCTACGACCAGATCGCGGCCGTGGTGAAAAGCGGCGGGAAGACGCGGCGGGCCGCGAAAATGCAGTCGTTGAAAATCTGGCACCCGGATGTGATGGAATTCATCGAGTGCAAGTGGAAGGAAGAGCAGAAGGCCCGCGTACTCATCGAAAAGGGGGGCTACGAGGCCAACTTCAACGGCGAGGCCTACAGCTCGATCATGTTCCAGAACGCGAACCTTTCGGTCCGCGTGACGGACGACTTCATGCAGGCCGTCGAGCGGAACGAGGATTGGACGACGCACTGGGTGACTGATCCCAGGCAGCCCGGCCCGACCTACCCGGCCCGCGAAGTCATGGACCGGATGGCCGACTGCGCGTGGCATTGCGGCGACCCGGGCGTGCAATACGACACGACGATCAACCGCTGGCACACCTGCCCGAACAGCGGGCGGATCAACGCGAGCAATCCGTGCTCCGAATACATGTTTCTCGACGACACGGCGTGCAACCTGGCGAGCATCAATCTCATGAAGTTCCGCCGGGCCGATGGCACGTTCGACGCCGAGCGGTTCAAGGCGGCATGCCGGATTTTCTTCATCGCGCAGGAGATCCTGGTCGATCATGCCAGCTACCCGACGCCGGACATTGCCCGCAACAGCCACCTGTTCCGGCCGCTGGGGCTGGGCTACTCCAATCTCGGCAGCCTCTTAATGACGGCCGGCGTGCCGTACGATTCGGACGCGGCCCGAGGCGTGTGCGGCGCGGTGACCGCGATCTTGCACGGCACGGCGAACCTCACGAGTACCGAACTGGCCGAGGCGGTTGGGCCGTTCGACGTGTATGAGAAGAATCGCGAGCCGATGTTGCGGGTGATGCAGATGCACCGCGGCGCGGTCGACGAGATCAACCCCACCTGTCCGGGAGATCTGCGCGAGGCGGCTCGCCGGGTGTGGGACGACGTGCTGGTCTCGGGCCAGGTGCATGGCTTCCGCAATGCGCAGGCCACCGTGTTGGCCCCGACGGGGACGATCAGCTTCATGATGGACTGCGACACGACCGGAATCGAGCCGGACATCGCACTGGTGAAGTACAAGCAGCTTGCCGGCGGCGGGATGCTGAAGATCGTCAACCAGACCGTGCCGCTGGCGCTGGAGACGCTGGGCTGCGACGAGCCGACCATTCGTTCGATCCTGGCCTACATCGACGAGTACGACACGATCGAGGGATCGCCCGATCTGGCCGACGAGCACCTGGCCGTGTTCGATTGTGCGTTCACGCCGCGCCGCGGCAAGCGGTCGATCGCCTGGCAGGCGCATGTGCTGATGATGGCGGCGGCCCAGCCGTTCTTGAGTGGCGCGATTTCGAAGACCGTGAACATGCCGCGCGAGACCACGCCCGAAGACATTGCCAAGGCCTACTTCGACGGCTGGAAGCTGGGCCTGAAGGCGCTGGCGATCTACCGCGACGGCTCGAAGGAGAGCCAGCCGCTCGCCACGAGTACCGAGGGGCAGCGCGCGGCCGCGGCGGCGGTCGGCAAGCCTCGCCGTGAACGGCTGCCCGACACGCGGCAGAGCATCACCCACAAGTTCAATGTGTCCGGCCACGAGGGCTATGTCACGGTGGGCCTCTATCCCGACGGCCGGCCGGGAGAACTGTTCAGCACGATGGCCAAGGAGGGCAGCACGATCGGCGGCCTGATGGATGCGTTTGGGACGGCCGTCTCGATGAGCTTGCAATATGGGGTGCCGCTCGAGGATTACGTGCGGAAGTTTTCGCATATGCGGTTCGAGCCGCAGGGTTACACGAAAAACCCGGACATCCGCATCGCCAAGAGCCTGATCGATTACATCTTCCGCTGGCTCGGTATCACGTTTCTGCCCGGTTACAAAGAGGCGAGCATGGGCGTGTTGTCCGGCCCTGAGTCGAGCGGCGAGCGGATCGGCTCGTCCTTGATCCCGGATGATGGCGGTGACGCCGCCCCACAGCCGGGGCCCGTCGCCGCCGGGCAAAAAAAATTCGCGGCCGGCGGACAGATAAAGCCGCGGCGGGCACCGGCCGACGGCGGGTCGGTCGCGGATAAGGCAGGTCCGAAAGCGGAGGGTGGAAGGCGGAAGGGGGAAGGCGGTGCGACGGCGACGTTAGCCCCCAGCCCCCAGTCCCCAGCCGCCAACGGCAACGGTCATGCCAATGGCCATGCGAATGGCAACGGCTACGGCAATGGCCATTCGAGCGAGATCAGCGCGGCCCTGTTGGTTCGCGCCGGCGTGATGCTCAAGGACAGCGGCCCGAACACGGCCCGCAGCGAACAATTTGCTGATTTCCAGTCCGACGCTCCGGCCTGCGACAACTGCGGCGCGATCACAGTTCGCACCGGCAACTGCTATTTGTGCCACAACTGCGGGTCGAGCATGGGTTGTTCGTGAGCGATTTGGTGAATCCAGGGAAGGTTGACTAAAGCGGTCAATCGTTTAATTCCAGTAGTTCGACTTTGCGGAACTCGATGGGGTGGCTCTCGGATTGGAGCGAGATCGTGCCGCCGGTGAGCATCTTTGCGGCGCCGGCTTCGAGGAGTCGCTTGCCGTCCGGGTCGCCGGGGTCGAGTTGCGGCTGGGTGTATTCGAGCACGGTGCGGCCATTCACTTGATGGCGGATGAGTTGGTTGCCGTGGACTTCGACTTCGACCGTGACCCATTGGTCGCCGTGAAAAGTATCGGACGAGCTATTCGTGCAATGTTGCGCATGGAGCCGGCCGTTCATCACGACATGGGTGCCGGGCGTGCATAGGTTGGCGGTGGGGCGGGGATCTTTGCCGTCGCCGCCCAAAAACTGCACCTCGATCGAGACGGGAAAATCCTGGTCTTTGAGTATTGACTCGGGCGTCTGGCCGTGGAGCATGACGCCGCTGTTGCGCACGGCCCAACTCGGCCCGCCGTCGATTTGCTCGCCGACGAAACGGTATTCGACGCGGAGCACGTAATTGGAGAACGGCCGCTCATAGAACAGGTGGCCGAAGCGGTTGTTGAACGGGCCGTCGTATTTATCGTAGCTGACTTTCAGGATGCCGTCCTCGACGCGGAAGGTGTCGGCATCGTTGTCTCCCGCGTCGTGGCCTTTGATCTTGGGCGTCCAGCCGGTAAGGTCGCGGCCGTTGAAGAGCTGATGCCATTGGCCGGCGACGGATGGTTCGTCAGCGCGGCAAGGACTCGCGGGCGAGACAAGCAGAAGGGCTGGGAGGATAGCCGCGGCATAGTGGCATGCGATGTTCATGGGGATCCCCGTAGGAGTGCAATGGTCGTCCAAAAAAGCTGCCCGCAAAGCGAGGGCGGATCGCCGCTACGTTCCAACCAAGCATGATTCCGAGTTGCCTTACGCTGATTATTTCGGCTGCGGTCGGTGCCTGCAAGCACCCGTCGGCTTGAGGTTGACCCGGCCGGTGAATGGCTGTAATCTTCGCCCCTCACAAGTTTTGTTCCGACCGAGGATTAACCGATGAAACTATCGAAAATGCCGGCTGCCGGCGCTACGCTTGTTGGTGTTCCCATGCTCGATGTAACGCGGCAGAACGAGCCGTTGCGGGACGAGACGGAAGCGGCGATTGCCGAGGTGTGCCGCTCGGGGGCATTCGTCCACGGGCCGGCATGTGCGCGATTCGAGAAAGCGATGGCCGAGTATTGCGGCACCGAGCATGCGGTCGGCTGCGCGTCGGGGAGCGATGCGTTGCTGTTGGCGCTCATGGTGCTGGGCATTGGGCCGGGCGACGAGGTGATTTTGCCGAGCTTTACGTTCTTCGCAACGGCCGGGGCGGTGTGGCGGCTCGGCGCAAGGCCGGTGTTTGCCGACATCTTGCCAGAGACATTCAATATCGATCCGGAGGATGTGGAGCGTAAGATCACCCAGGCCACGAAGGCAATCCTGCCGGTCCATTTGTTTGGTCAGTGCGTGGAGATGGACCGGCTCAACGCAGTGGCCGAGTCGGCGGGTGTGCCGGTCATCGAAGACGCGGCCCAGGCGATCGGTGCCGAGTGGCATGGCCATCGCGCTGGTTCGCTGGGACTGTTTGGTTGCTTCAGCTTCTACCCGACCAAGAATCTGGGCGGCTTTGGCGACGGTGGTCTTATCACGACCAACGACGGCGAGTTGGCGGCCAAGCTGCGCGTATTGCGCGATCATGGCCAGCAGCCGCGGTACTATCATCATTTCGTGGGCGTCAACAGCCGGCTCGATGCGATCCAGGCGGCCGTGCTCGGTGTGAAGCTTCCGAAACTCACCAAGTGGGCGCAGCAGCGAGAGCGGAATGCCACGCGGTATGCGGCCGAGTTCACCCGCCGCGGGCTGGGCAGGCAGATCGTGACTCCGCCGGTCGGCGACGGCTGTTACAGCGTGTGGAATCAGTACACGGTGCGCGTGACGAACGGTCGCCGCGATGGATTGCAGAAGTATCTGACAGAGCGGAAGATCGGCTCGGCCATCTACTATCCGGTGCCGCTGCACCTGCAGCAGTGCTTTGCATCGCTCGGATATCGCGAGGGCGATCTGCCGGTCACGGAGCAGGCGGCCCACGAGGTGTTGTCGCTGCCGGTGTATCCAGAACTTGCGGTGGCCGAGCAGAACGCGGTCATCGAGGCGGTGGCGGGTTATTGCCAGGGGTACGCCCGGGCCGTGGCGTGATGAGAGCGCGGCAGGCGCACTCCCGTTGATGGGCGGAGCCTGCACGAGCCGCGTGGCTGGCGCCCGCGAAGCCGCTGTGTTCACTGGTCCTTGGGCCGCTTGATTTCGCTTTTTCGCCGGCTGGGGCTCAAGGTCACCAGCAGTCCGGCGATGACCCAAAACAGCACGATGCCCCAGGACATGCTGTACGACTTGCTACCCGGCTGCGCCAGAAGAGGCAGGATGTAAGCGAGAACGTGGGTACACATGTTGGGCGAACTCGCAGGTAATCAGGTCGAAAAAAATGGCCGAGTCGGCTGCCACGCTGCCGATCAACTCTCCCATTCTAACCCGGTTGGGACGATCTGCCAATCGGCCGCCGCGGCGACGGCCCGTGTGTCGCTGAACAGTTCATCCAGCGGTCGGGCCACGCGGCGGAACAGGGCGACGGGCATGGCGACCGTGTCCCAACTGTCGGACAGCGGCCGGGCGTAGGGGACGTAATCGGCCAGTCGCACGCCGAGCAAGCCGTACTGCCGGCCGCGGAATTCGAACAATTGTTCCAGCGGCAACGGCGAACGGTCGGCAACGACGTGATAAGCGAACACCAACAGCGAGCAGAAGCCAGGGCCAAAATGCTGCTGCCAGGCGGCCAGACTGCTCAAGTCGTCGCGCGTCGACCAGTTCCTCCAGTATTGATGATGCTCGTCGCCCGAGGGGAACCGGCGGCCTTTCACATCGACCAGCCACGATAACCGGCCCGGCGGGGAGACGATGAAGTCGAGACTCTTGATCGAGCCGTTGGCAACGAGGCTGCGGCGGGTCTCATCAACCGCCACGTACGGCAGACGCCGCCGGCGCAAGTACGCCTCGAATGCGGCCTCGTAGTGGTTGTCGCGGTTGGCCATGGGAAGAGCTTTCAGCTTGCAGCCAAGGTGCCGATGGCTCTTTGTACACTATTCGGTTCACTTCGCCAAGATGCGTCCGATTTCGGCGATCACGGCGGTGGCGTTGTCGGCGAGTGAAGTTGTGAAGCTTTCACCATTGGCAAGATCCTTCACCTGGCATTCGCCGGCGGCCAGTTCACGCTCGCCGGCAATGACCGCGACGCGAAAGCCGCGGCGGTCAGCGTACTGCAATTGCTTGCCGAGCCTGGCTGCCTCGGGATAGACCTCGACGGCGAGACCGGCGGATCGTAGCTCCGCGGCCAGACGGAAGTAGTCGCCGAGGCGCGCCGCGTCGAAATAGGGAATGAATACCTGGGCGGGCGTGTGCGTTTTTTCGATCATGCCAAGCTCTTCCATCGCGGCCAAGAGCCGGTCGAGACCGAGCGACGCACCGATGCCGGGAAGCTGCTGGTTCGTGTAAAGCTCGGCGAGATTGTCGTAGCGACCGCCGCTGCAGACGCTGCCGATTTGCGGCAGGTCGTCGAGCATCGTTTCGAGCACCGTGCCGGTGTAGTAGTCGAGACCCCGGGCGATGGACGCGTCGAGGTGAATTCGTTCGGGGGGAAGACCGGCGGCCGCGACGGCAGAAAGCAACTCGGCGAGGTGTTCGGCGCCTTCCTGACCACGCTGGCTGCCGGCAACGAGGGGACGGAGCTGCGTCAGAATGTGGTCATTGGTGCCGGTAATTTGAACAAGACCCACCACGCGGGCGGCCTGATCGGCACTGGCACCGGCGGTTTGCTCGATCTCCGCGGCGACACGATCGGGTCCGATTTTTGCGAGCTTGTCCAGCGCGCGGAGGATGTCGGTGGCGCGGTCGTCGAGACCGAGCGATTCGAGGAGGCCGGTGAGCACGAGCCGGTTGTTGACGTGGATCGTGAACCGTTCGAAGCCGATGGCGCGCAACAGGTCGTGGGCGACGAGGACGATTTCGGCGTCGGCGGCGACACTTCGCGTGCCGATCGTGTCGAAGTCGCACTGCATGAACTCGCGGTAGCGGCCTCGCTGGGTGTTCTCGCCGCGCCAGACAACGGCAATGTGATACCGCTTGAAAGGCGTGCCCAACTCGCCGATATGCTGTGCGGCGAAGCGGGCGAGCGGTACCGTGAGATCGAATCGCAGGCCGACGTCGCGCCCGCCGTGGTCCTGGAAGCGATAAAGCTGCTTGTCGGTTTCCGCGCCGCCCTTGCCGAGGAGGATTTCCAGATACTCGAGCGCGGGGGTATCAATCGGGCTGAAACCGTAGGAGCGGAACGTGTGGCGAGCGATATCGGTGATTTGCTCGCGCGGCAGCATCAACTCCGGCAGAAAATCGCGGAAGCCTTTTAGGGTGCGTGGTTGGATGCGGGCTGGGGACACGGCGGAGCTTTCAGGGTCTACTCCATGGCGGATGGAGATGTGGCTTTTCCAAAAGGGTCAATGAATCACGGGTAGCAAGGGCGGTTTCGGGCTGCGGATGCCGCGCCCCTTTTTCTGCAGGACGGCCTCGGTGTATTCGGCGACTTGCTCGGCCGTTTCCAAGTAGAAATCGTAGGTCCAATCATCCTCGAATTCGCAGTCCTTGGTGGTGTAGTCACGACAAATTTTGGGGCGCGTTTCGTAGATGCCGCAGAGATTGTCGGGCTGGAGATGCTGGCAGACATTATGGACGAGCAAGTACCATTCACCATCTTCCTTGAAGATGGTCGCGCGTTCGTGGAGCAAGTACCAGCGGATGTATTCGAAGTCGGCAAATTCGGTTGGCGTTTCGATTGGCAAGGCGAAGTAGCGGCAGCACTTCGCGATGCAATACTCACAGAGGACGCGCCCTTCGGGCAAATGTTTGCGGCGGATTTTCGTGGTGCCAAATGCCGTGGCCATGGCCGATAGTCCTGGAATCGAGCGGGTTGATAAGCGTACCAATGCTGGACAACTTAACACGCCACGGGATAATCGAACAGGGGAGCACACGCTGCATGGCCAGACCGATCGTGACCACACCGAGGCAGATCAGGAGTTTCCCGCCCATTGCGGCGCGTAACGCCCGGGTGCTCGTTCTCGGCTCGATGCCGAGCATCGCGTCGCTGGAGAAGCGGCAGTATTACGGCCATCCGCACAATGCCTATTGGCGAATCATGGGCGAGTTGTTCGGGGCGGGATGCGAGCTGCCTTACCCGGAGCGGCAGCGCCTGTTGCGTACACAAGGCGTGGCCGTGTGGGATGTGCTGCGGCAGTGCGAACGCGAGGGCAGCCTCGATGCCGCGATCTGCCGCAAGTCGGAAGAGGCGAACGACATTGCCGGTTTTCTGCGAAAGCATCGGCAGATTGCCACGGTCTTTTTCAATGGCACGAAGGCCGAATCGGCGTACCGGCGGCATGTGCTTCCCGAAGTCGCCCGGTTGAAGCGGGAGTTCCGCTATGTGCGGCTGCCTTCGACGAGTCCGGCGCACGCCGGAAGATCCTTTGCGGAGAAGCTGGCGGCATGGCGAGCGGTGGCTTGCGCGCTTCAGTAGCATGCAACGGAACGCCAGAGACGGCGTTCCCTACGCCAAATCTCGCAAATAGGGAAGCTGTCAGCCAAGCAGTTCGAGTGCTTTACGCAGCATTCGCAGGACGCTTTCCTCCTGGGTCAGCAGTGGGATTTCCGCCGGCGTGTACCATGCGAGTTCGTGCGACTCGTCGCTGCAACGGATTTCGTTGTCGGCACTTCGTGAGACCAACAGAAACCGCACGTCGTAATGTTCATGGGCGTCCTCGACAACGCGCCCCGCGGCATCGTACTGGGCCGGGATTTGGTGAACATCGATGTCCAACGGCACGATCGCGCCATCGATCGGCACGAAGTCGAACTCGGCAAGGCCCGATTCCTCGCGGGCTTCGCGCAATGCGACTTCATCGACGTGCCATTGGCCGTCGGCATGGCCGCCGAGTTGCAGCCAGCGATCGAGCTGCCGGTGATGGGTCAGCAACGCGCGGCGGCGGTCGGCCGAGAGGATCCAGGCAGCGCCCGTGATATGACCGGGGCGGCAGGTTCGTTCGAAGCAATCGGCATGATTCGTCACCAGCGCGCAGATGCAGTCGACCATTTCCTGTTCGGCGGGAAAGGTCTGACGATAGCAGGCCAGCATGTCGAGTAGCGCGCGGCGGTGCATAAACAGTGGCCAGTGGTGTGTTGAAGAAGTCAGATCGGCTACGCCCGTTGAGATTCGCCGTGTGGTCCGAGTCCGGGGCACACGTAGGCGAGTTTCTCCGAAACTCGCTTCGTTCCGAAGCTTACATTCCGAGTCTCGGAGAGACTCGGC
>JAKEGR010000178.1 GCA_022615465.1 Planctomycetota bacterium
AAAACCGGCGATCTCCGCGCCGCATTGGATTTGACCATGCGGTCGACGTTATTTCGCTTCTTGCACTACCGGCTCTTGGCTGCCCGATGCCTGGTCCTCCTCCGTCGGAGTCACCTTGACTTCGATGGCTTGGATAATCTTCTGTTCCATGGTCATTCCGGCTACGGTCATTTCCATGGTCACGTTTTGTTTGAGGGTCGACGAGTTGAGTCGCCCTTGTTCGATGTCGAACAGCACCTCACCTTCGGAGGTCTGATCCTTCATTTTCATTTGCACCGCGGCATTGCCTTCGAACTGCATCGTCAGTTTCGGTCGAAACACGGCATACGTCTTGCCCTCAACCTCTTTCGTGCCGTCATATGTGTAGCTTGTTTCGACGGTTTGCTTGCCGGCCGCCGGATTCGTCAGATCGATCTTATTGCTCCAAGTCTCACCCTTGCTCGGCGACTTCTCGGGCAGGACCAATGCGCTCTGCATGATCATTTTCTGAAAACCTTCGGGCGTGGCCATGTCGCCCATCTGAGCGGCTTGCGGGCTGTTCTTCAGCGCGGACAAAACCTCCTCGGGAACCTTGACTTCTTTCACTTCACCGCGGGCGGTGATCGTCAGCTCGAACTCTCCCCTTGTCATGGCTTCGAACATGGGCGCCACCATCGCCGCCATGCCGGCCGGTGGTTCTTGGGAATCGGAATCATATTCCACTTTTCCCATCGGGCCGGTCATCTGCATCCGCACGCGGTCGATCTTCTGACGAATGACCGCTTCCCCCTCTTCGTTCACGCCCTGAACGTCCCACTTCATGTTCATCTGCTGCTGCACCGTTGTGCTGGCTGGGCCGCCCTGGCCGCCACTCATGGAGAGCGTCATGTCCTGAACCATGTCGTAGTTGAGCTTCTCACCAACTTCGAACTTCCAACGCAGCGGCTGGTCCTCTGCCGATGCGAACGGGGCAATCAACAAAACAGCCGTGACCGCGAACGCTGCAAACAACACCAGCCGGCGAATCTTTGTGCCAAATCGCATGGCATGTACCTCAAGGATGGGTGGAATCGGTCGTTCCAGACGGAAGTAGCCAGTATGAACGATTCCAGAACCGAATGGTAGCCACCCCGGACGGCTGTCAGGGGATCCGTAAAACCGCTGTCTGGTCCATTTTTCGGCCAGCCGGCCGCGACTCCACCGTACCGGCGTCGCCCGAAAACATGGACCTGCCCCCTGGTCCTGGCAGTTCACAAAGCGATCTTATCCCCCGGTTGGAGTAGGATCGGCTCTGCCGCCGTATGAGAACGGACTTTGCCAGCCCAGGCGTGGGCATCCTGGGCAATTGGTGGCCAGGTGTTGTAGTGGCACGGAGCGACTCGCTTCGGATTCAAGAGCTTGATCGCATCGATCGAATCTTCCGGCCCCATGGTGAATAGATCGCCGATCGGCAATACGGCCAAATCAAGCCCGCCGCTGCCGATCAGTTTCATGTCGAAAAACAATGCCGTGTCGCACGCGAAATAGATTCTTGCGCCAGCGAGCGTCAGCAAGAATCCACCCGGCACGCCGCCGTAGCTGCCGTCGGGCATGCTGGAACTATGGTGGGCGATGGTAAACTTCACGTGCCCGAATGGCTGCTGAACACCGCCCCCCGGATTCATGCCAACGATCTGGCTGCTGGCCACGTCCTGTCTTGCCAGCCACTGTCCGACCTCGAAGTTTGCCAACACCGTCGCCTGGGTCCGCCGGGCGATCGCCACGGTGTCGCCCACATGATCGGCATGCCCGTGTGACACCAGGATAAAATTCGGTTTCACATCGGCCGCTTTCAGCGGCGCGGTGGGCGAATCGTCCAAGAATGGATCGAGCAAAATCAAATGGCTCGCTGTCTCAATGGTCCAGCAGTTGTGGCCCAACCAGGTAATTGAAGTGGACATGGTGTCTTTGCACCGGCCGTCAGGCCAGATTCCTGGGACGATGGTTTACCGAAATCGTTCGGAGTGACTAGCTCCGCAAAAACGCATTCATATTCTTTTTATAGGCTTCGACGCCCGGCTGGCCATACGGGTTGATTCCAATCAGGCGACCTTCGACCACCGTGGCCAGCATCAGCATTTGGAACAACTGGCCGAGCGTGTGTTCATGAAGCATCGGCAAGCGGATATCGGCCGTCGGACGGTGATCGTCGCGATAGGCCTGATTGGTTCCGGCGATTGCTGCCGCCAAGATGTCTGGGAGCGTCTTGTCGGCTAGCTCATTTAGTTGGTCTTGGTTCAACTCGCTCTTTCCCACGACAGCCGGATCGCGATTTGAGTGGTCCTCAATGAGATTGGTGATCAGTTTGTTTCGCTTGCCTGCCTGATGCTGCTGCCCGCGCGAGTGCAGATCGCGCGTATTGACGATCGTGAGCGGCAGAGCGCCGTGTTCCTGCTTTCCCAAACTCTCGGCCAGCAGTTGATCGTACCACAAGCCAAACGCTTCGAGCCGTTTGCCCCAGGTGGAAAGCACGCGCACGTCGCAGCCGCAGCGTTTTTCCATAAGATGGCACACGCCCACGTAGTTGAGCACCACATTGTGCTCCGGCGGAGCGGTGCGGAAATGTTCGTTCATCGCGGCCGCGCCCGCGAGCAACCGCTGAACATCAAGCCCCAAAATGGCGGCCGGCAGCAGGCCAACCGCCGACAACACGGAAAACCGCCCCCCCACGCCGTCCGGCACGGGAAACATTTCCTTGCAGCCCAGCGCGTTGGCCAGGTCGAACAGCTTGCCGCTCGATCCCGTCACCGGCACAACCAGTTCTCCCAGTTCTTTGGCATGGTCGCCGAGAGTGGCGCGGAGCTCGCGCAGGAGGATGCGAAACGCGGCCGCCGTTTCCAGGGTGCCGCCGCTCTTGCTGATGACGACGATTGCCCAGCGGTCGCCGCGGCTTTCGAGTAGTCGCACTAAGTCCAAGAAAACGTCATTATCGACGTTGTTGCCCTCGAAATACATCCGCGGGCGGCCACGCCGCATGATGGGTTCAACTTCGTTGTAGTAGGCGTGGCAGCACGCTTCCAAAATCGCCCGCGCACCCATATACGAACCACCAATGCCAAGTACCACGGCACTGTCGACCTTGGCAGCCAATCGATCGGCCGATGATTTGAGCCGCGCCAGTTCGCTCGCATTCCCTATGTCGAGGAATTCAGCCAGCAGCCGCTCCGGCATCTCCAGGAAACCAGCGTCGAGCGGCTGCTTTTCCGCCGGCACGGGCTTGCCGCTGGCCCACAACTCCCCGTCGGCCAGCACTTCATTTCTCGCCGCGGCCAGCTTCGGCCCCAATTCGTCGAGTTCCGCGCGACGAATGCCTCCAGGCTCCAGAAAAACGCCACCCGGATCGTAGCTAATCGAAATCATCCCATGCACCTCGTATCCGCACAATTCTTTGGCAATTTACCGCACCCTGATTCTAACCATCTCCGGAGCGATCGCCAGGGTCTGGCCGACAGAGGCCTTGCGATCCGCTCAGTTTTTGCGACGATGGATAGCTGCCTGTTGAAAAAGGGGACAGGCACGACGCGCGA
>JAKEGR010000179.1 GCA_022615465.1 Planctomycetota bacterium
CGCTGGCCCACTTTGGGCACGGCGTTGATCCACTGCCGCTGTTTCCGCTGGCGCTCGCTCTAGGCTATACCTACCAGCGGACGCATCGGATTCTTCCTTGCATGGTCACTCATTTCCTGTTTAATTCGGCCTCGATGGTCGCGCTGTGGCGAATTGTCGTCCTCCAGTCTGATTGACGCCATCGCGCCTGCCCCCGTTGTCACGCAATGGAACATCAATGCTTGATCTGGAGTCGAACGAGCGGGGTGTCATTTTGCGAGTCCGGGCGTACGCCGGATCGCGAAAAAACGCAGTGCTTGGCATCCGCGAGGGCATGCTCCGCGTGGCAGTTACAGCGGCTCCGGAGAAAGGCAAAGCGAATCGGGCGATTATCACCGTACTCGGTCGCGCGTTGGGACTACCCAAGTCCGCCTTCGAACTGATCTCGGGTGACACGTCACCAAAAAAGCGATACCTCATCAACGGCACAACCGAAAACACGGTTCGCGAGGTTTTTCAATATCTCTGTTGATGAAGAGCAGGTTGCCACGGTGGCGTTCGATCAATCGATCAGATTCTTGCCGATCCGTGATCGTTCGCCGCGCTGACTCTTGAGAATCGTCACCCGCCGTCCGTCGAGTGTGATCCGCCCCGCGGCCAGCAGCTTCAACACATGCGGGTACGCTTCCGTTTCGGCCTCGAACACGCGGGCCGCGAGCGTGTCGGCCGTGTCGTTGTCGAACACAGGCACCGGCTGCTGCCAGATGATGGGTCCGTGGTCGTACTCGTTGTCGACGAAGTGAACCGTGCAGCCGGTGACTTTCACGCCGGCGTCAAGTACCGCCTGATGCACGCGGTGGCCGTACATTCCGGGGCCGCAAAAGGACGGAATCAGCGCCGGGTGAATGTTGAGCACGCGGCCCTCGAATCCCGCGGAGACCGGCGCGAGTTTCAAAAAGCCCGCCATCACAACGTATTCCACCCCGGTTTCCCGGCAGGCGGCAAACAGGGCGTTGCCGTAGGCGGCGTCCCCCGCCGCTCCATCGGGAAAGGCATTGCGACGAATCACACGCGACGGAATGCCGGCCGCTTCGGCAAACTTCAGTCCACCCGCTTTGGCGGTGCTCGAAATCACTAGCCGAATGTCGACCGGGAGCTTCCCTTCCGCTGCCAAGTCGAGGAAATTCTTCAACGTCCGACCAGAGCCGGAGATGAGCACGGCGAGTTTCAGTGGGGCAGGAGAAGGCGGGTGCTGATTCATTTTACGGCTTGCACGTAAATCGCTAGTTCGTTTCCTGAAACGTTGATGCAGACGGACTCAACGCCAGGCAATGGGCGGTCGACGATCTTGATGGCCAGTGTTTCCTGAGTGATGTAGTCGCGGAAGTGCTCGATTGCATCGGCCAGTTCCTGGGAATTGGTGGCAAGACCAATCTCAATGCGGTCAGTATACTCGCAGCCGATTGCTTTGCGCTGGTCCTGAATGAGGCGGATCACATCGCGGGCGAGACCTTCAGCGATTAATTCCGGCGTCAAATCGGTTGCCAGCACCACGACGCACGCCTTGCCTTGCGCAGCCGCCCAGCCTTCTTTGGCCGCGAGGCGGACTTCGATGTCTTCGTTGTCGAGCTCGGTGCTGGTTCCGTCCGGGAATCTCAATTGCACCTTGCCGGCCGACTTGAGGTCGGCAAGCAGTTTTACCGCGTCGATTTCGCCGAGGAGCTTCTTGGCGGCTGGCATGTTCTTGCCCAGTCGCGGGCCAAGCCGTTTGAAATTTGGCACCACGGAGTAGCCGATATATTCCTCTCCATGCGTGGTGTACTCGACTGCCTTCACGTTGAGCTCTTCCGCAATCAAGCCCGCGTGTTCCTCCAGCCACTTTTGATGCGTCGTGTCGGCGAGCACGACCTCAACCTTCGCCAACGGCTGCCTCACTTTGAGGCTGGCCGCGTTGCGGGCGTTGCGGCCCAGGGAGGCGATCTCGCGCACCAGATTCATACGCTCCGACAGGGCTGCATCAACCGCATCAGCGACTCCGGTGGGATAACCGCAAAGATGCACGCTCTCCGCCACTCCCGACCGATTCGCTCCCTGCCCAAACACCCCCGCAAGATTCTGCCAGAGCGTTTCGGCCAGGAACGGCACAAACGGCGCGATCAGCCTGGCCGTCGTCACGAGGCACTCGTACAGTGTCCAGTAGGCGTCGAGTTTTTCGACGGACCGCTTGTCAGCGGCCCAAAAGCGGTCGCGACTGCGGCGGACGTACCAATTCGAGAGCGCATCGACAAACTCGGTAAGGTGCTGGCAGGCCGCAAAGTTGTCATAGGCGTCCATCCGTTCGACGACCGCCGCCGCCGTGCGATTCAGTTCGCTGAGTATCCAACGGTCCAGTTCGCTCCGCTCGGCAATCGGTCGATACGACTTTGCGGAAGCGAAGGCCGCCGCATCGAGTTCCTTGCTCCCTGCTCCCTGCCGGGGCACCCGCGAAGCGGGTCGGCTCCCCGCCTCCTTCGCCGGATCAAAGCCATCGATGTTCGCGTAAATAACAAAGAAGCTATACACGTTCCACAGTCGCAACAAGAATTCGGGAATGCTGTCCTTGATCGCCTGTTCGCTATAGCGGATCGAGGTCCACGGGGGTTGGTTGGCGAAGAAATACCACCGGAGCGTGTCGGCCCCGTAGCGATCGAAGACCTCGTTTGGCTCGCGGTAATTCCGCTTACTCTTACTCATTTTTTGCCCGTCTTCGCCCAGCATCAGGCCGAGGACGATGCAATTGCGGAAGGGATGGGGATAGGGGGCATGGAGCAGGGAACGGGGGGCAGGGAGTTCAGAGGCTTCTTGCTCCGTGCTCCCTGCTCCCTGCTCCTTGCCAAACAACAGTGTGCTGATGGCGAGTTGGCTGTAAAACCAGCCGCGGGTTTGATCGATGGCTTCGCTAATGAAGTCGGCCGGGAATTGAGATTGGAACTGCTTGTCACTGCCGGGAGTGTTCGGATAGCCCCACTGAGCGAACGGCATCGCACCCGAGTCGTACCAGCAATCGATTACCTCTGGCACGCGCCGCATCCGTGCGCCTTGGGTGAATGGCGAATCGTAAGTGATCGCATCGATGTACGGCTTATGAACTTTCAAGTCATCCGGCAGTTCGGGATTCTTTTTCTTCGCGGCGTCCCAGACCTCGGTGCCACGGACGCCGGGTTTTGTGAGTAGTTCGTCGTAATTAGCGACGGCTTCCATTTCTCCAGATTGTTCGCATTTCCAGATTGGCAGCGGCGTGCCCCAGTACCGCTCGCGCGACAAGGCCCAATCGACGTTCGACTCCAAGAAGTTGCCGAACCGGCCTTCCTGAATATGCTCCGGCAGCCAATTGATCTTGGCGTTGTTCGCGAGCAACTGGTCCTTGAACTCCGTGGTGCGGATGAACCAACTCTCGCGCGGGTATTGAATGAGCGGGTCTTCCTCCGCGCGCCAGCAGAACGGATAGTCGTGAACACATTGCTCCTGGTGATAGAGCAAGCCGCGCTGTTTCAGGTCGCGGATGATGTCCTTGTCGCAGTCCTTGACCCAGCGGCCCTCGAATTGGGGTGCTTCGGCAGTGAATTTCCCATCTGGTCCAACAGCGCACAGCAATTCGGGACGGTTCAATGCTTGAAACCTCGTGCCCTGTGCAGTTACGTCTTTCAGCGCGATTGGTCTGAAACGATCACGCTCTGCAACGAGAACATCGAAGTCGACGTCGCCAAATGCAGGTGCTTGATGGACAACTCCCGTCCCTGAGTCAGTCGTAACGAAGTCGGCACCAACGACTCGCCAATACAGATGTTCGGTCTCATCAATGTCGTCTGGGTCCGCATACTCATCCGGGGATCCCTTGAGAATTCCTGCGGCCTCGGCCAGTGTTTCGTAGTAGCACTCGAATGGCGGCCGATAGCGGTGACCAAGCAGCTCGCCTCCAGAAAGCGACTTCTCGACTGTGAATTCTCGCTTCACTTTGGCGGCGATCGTCTCAACCAGCGCCGACGCAATGATCAACCGTTGTGTCGTCGTGCCGTCGTGGTGATCTACAACAACGGAATACTCTAAGTCAGGGTTTACCGCCGCGAATTGATTGCTTGGCAGCGTCCAGGGCGTTGTCGTCCAAACGAGAAGCGAAGTATCCGTCACTTTTCCCGCCTTATCCAGCAGCGGAAACTTCACATACACGCTCGGATCAGTCACCTGGCGGTAGCCTTGGCCGACTTCGCCGGCGGAGAGCGCCGTGCCGCCTTGGGCCCACCACCAGACGATCTTATGGCCCTGATACAGCAGGCCCCGGTCAAACAGATTCTTCAACGACCACCACACGCTTTCCACATAGCTCTCGTGGTACGTGACGTACGCCTCGTCGAGATGAATCCAGAAGCCGAGCCGCTCGGTGAGCCGCTCCCATTCCCGCATGTACCGCCACACGCTCTGCTGGCACATGTGGATGAACGGTTCGACGCCGTACGCCTCGATCTCTTCCTTCGAGTGGATGCCAAGCTCTTTGCAAACCTCGACCTCGACCGGCAGGCCGTGCGTATCCCAGCCGGCCTTTCGCTCGCAACGATATCCGCGCATCGTCTTGTAACGCGGGAAGAGATCCTTGATTGCGCGAGTCAGGCAGTGGCCGGGGTGCGGCATTCCGTTGGCCGTTGGCGGCCCTTCGTAGAACACAAACGACGGCGCCTGGGAACGCTGCGCAAGCGATTGGTCATAAATCTTGCGGGCCTTCCAGAATTTGCCGACGGCAAGCTCCTGCTGTGGAAAGTTTACGTTGCCATCGACAGGTTGGAACATCGTTGTGAATTATCAAGCGATAGAGTATTTGAAGGCGGTCACGGCCAATCGCGGGGCGGCCTTTGGCCTCCACGAACGAAACCGGACCGCGTGGCGGTCCGGTTACGAAGCGACACTAACTGCAAATCGAACACGACGCCCAACGATCAATCCTCGTCCTCGAAGTCGTCGTCGATTTCCTCGTCTTTCTTGTCGAAATCGTCGTCACCGCCGGGCAACTCGTCGTCCCATTCCTCTTCGAAATCGTCGTCGAAGTCGTCGTCGAAATCGTCGTCGTCGAAATCGTCGAACGGATCCGCTGAACAAACCAAGTTGTCCTCCACAAGCCTGCCGAGAAAATGCGAATTATCCGCCCCGGGGCAGTCGTTGTCGGCTGCCATGCTGATGACCGTGCCGAACTTCATCTTCGTGTTCTCCCTGTCTGAATCAATGAGGGGGCGCTGGCAACTCGCCACCCCCCGGTGAAAACGCACAACCCGCGATTTTTATGCGCCGCGAACCGCCCTTTGTCAAGACATCATGGGGGCCAGTTCGGCCGCTCGCGATATCCTAGAATCCGGGCGGGGTGGGGCGAGATGAATAGGGCGGCGTTTCGCCGCGTATTGGACCAGCCGATCGACCGTCAACACGCAACTGCTGAGCACAGGACGGGCTGCCAGCAGTTCCCCCATGGGCATTCCGCCCCTTGTTGCCACTGTTGACATCATTTTTGCGATTGCCCCGCCGCTCGGCAACCGCCTGGCGAAACGCGACAATTTCAAGATTTCCCGGTTCCAGCCTACCCCATTCGCTAATAATTGCCTCCACTTCAGCGAAATCTCCCTCGGCCAGGTGGGCTGCCGCCAGCCAGCGGAGGCAAAGTGTATCGCGGCAACCTGCTTCGTAAGTCGATTTCAACACGGGGATCGCCGCCCCCGAATTCTTCGACGCCGCCAGGGCGGCCCCCTGCACAACTGTCGGTAGCTCGGCCAAATAGGGCGTCTCACGGGGCAGCAATCGGCAATGGGCAAGTGCCTCCTGTTGGCGGCCTCCCTTCACGCAGATTTCGATCATCTGCCGCCGCAGCCTCGGCGAATCAGGTTGTTCGTCCAGGGCATCGTGAATCAATTGTTCGGCCCGCTTGGTGTTGCCGCCAAGTTGAGTGACAAGGCTCAAACACACGACCGCCACTTCGCCCAGGTCGGCCAAATGCCAAATGGTCGGTTCGACTTTGCCATAGTGTACCGCCGTTTCGTAAGACCGCGCCGCCAGATCGAGCCGCCCCTGTCCCAGCAGATAGCTTCCCATGCCGCACAGCAACTGGGCATCCAGCGGAAAAATCTCCATGGCTTCGAGACAGGTCGAAATCTGCATCTCGGCTGCCTTCGGTTCGGCATCCATGGATGTCAGCAGTCCATAATACGCTTCCAACATCTCGGATGACCCGGGCACCGTCGCTGCCAGCGCGTGGCGATGCGCCTCCGTGGATTGCGACCACTGCCCCAGTTGCCCTAATGCCTCGGCGCGGGCCAACAGCGTCTGTGGTTGCACGGGTGCCTCGTGCAACGCCAGATTCCCAAGTCTTAGATTCCGCATCGCGCGGTTTTTTCGCGTTGTCAGATCGCAATCCCAAGGACCGCGGCGGATGACGCAATCGAGCGTATCGATGCCCATTCCGGCCGTCAGAACGGACGCAATGGTTGTTTCTCGAACGCGGCCAGAAAATCGCAGGCCCGGTCGATTGGGCAACAGCCGCGTCTGGCCGATCTGTTCCCAGTAGTGAGTGGCATTCACGACTGGCCGTTGAACAAGCAGCATGTAGGACTTATTCTCGTCCGCCGCTTCATCGAGGAAGCGGCGCAACTGCTGGGCGGCCATATCGTCGATCGTTTCGCCCGCATCGAGCCATAGCACCCAATCGCCGGTGACTTGCCCTAAGCACTCATTCCGTGCCGCCGCAAAACTCTCTTGCCACGCGATCTGGTGAACGGCGTCGGCGCCACGCCTCGCGATCGCGACTGAGTTATCCATCGAGCCGGTGTCCGTTACCACGACCTCATCGGCAATACCGCGGATGCTGTCGAGCGAAGCTGCCAGCAGCTCGCCCGCGTCACGTACGATCATCGCCACCGAAAGCCGGGGAGAAGTCTTTGTGTCGGAGTTCGTCATCTCGGCCTCCTGCCAAATTTATTGGGTGACGTGGGCCTATCATTCTTCCGGCAGATTAGCGAAACTGCACAAATCACAAAAGAGCGGTTCGGCAGTCCGAGCCAGGGGAAAAATGCGATCCTTTGACTATTCCGGCACTATTCTCCGAGGATTATTGGACAATGAATAGCATCCATTCCTTTGGTGTCGATGACCCTCGATCTGCGTCTCCCAAGAGATGATTGCACCACGACCATGAGCGAACCGGCCAGTTCTCAACTCGATGTCATCGCCGTTGGCGCCCACCCCGACGATGTCGAAATCGCTTGTGGCGGTACGCTGGCGAGTCTGGTTGACGCCGGCTTTCGCGTTGGAATCATCGATCTGACTGACGGCGAGCCGACACCCCTCTCTCCCGGGCCGGATGTTCGGATGGCCGAGGCCAAGGCCGCCGGCGAGGCGCTCGGCATTCATCTGCGTTCATTGTTGCATTTGCCAAACCGTCGGCTGTTCGATTCCTTCGAGGCCCGAGTGAAACTTGCGATGGAATTCCGCAAACACCGTCCGCGGCTTGTCATTGGTCTGGGCGACAAGACGCCAATGGCCTCGCCGGACCACTGGCAGGCCATGCTGATCACCGATGCAGCCGTGTTCTATTCGCGGCTCACGAAGTGGGACGAACAATTTGAGCACCTGCCGCCTCATGCGATATCGAGGCAACTCTACTGTATGCTAGGTGCCCCTCTGGCGGGTGTACCCGTCACGGGCGGCGAGGTCATTGTCGATATCAGCCACACGCTCACCCGCAAGCTGGCCGCGATTCGCTGCTACCAGACGCAGTTTCCGCCCGAAAAGGAACACTTTTTCGAGCGAATCGATGCCGCTGACCGCTATCTTGGGCGATCCGCCGGCGTGCTCGCCGCCGAGCGGCTTCTCAGCCCGCGGCCAGTTGTGACCAAAGACCTGATGCGATCCTTGTTTGAGTAGATTTGGCCGTGGTGAGGCTTCTGTCCGAGCCGTTGCGCAGGGACTGCTCGGTCGGAGCCTTGCCCTCCCCTGTTGCTACGCCGATCCGCGCTTCAACGAATCGCGGATCTCGCGTAATAGCAGGACGTCTTCCGGAGGTGGCGCCGGGGCAGCTTCTTCCGTGGATTTCAAGCGATTCATCGCCTTGATTACCATAAACAAAGCGAACGCGACAATCAAGAAATTGATAATTGCTTGAACGAACGCCCCCCAGCCGATCGTGGGCGCTGCGACGCCCTCCGCCAGTTGTGGAACAGGCAACGTGATCACGCGATCCCTGAAATCCACGCCCCCCGTCAGATAGCCCGTGATCGGCGAGATGATTTTCTCCACCAGCGAAGTGACAATTTGGCCGAAAGCGGCACCAATGACAATGCCGACGGCCATATCGACTACATTGCCTCGCAGGGCAAATTTCTTGAACTCTTGCAACATACTCACGGTATTTTCTCCTTCAAAAAATGGTTTTCGCGCCGGCCCGCGATGTTCGCACACGATCGACCAGAAATCAAACGGCCCGCCAGCGGCGCAACGCGGCGAGAGTCTGCTCCATATCGTTTGGCAACGGTGCCTCGAACGTCATTCTCTCGCCGGTTGTCGGAAGCGTAATCGTCAGCCGCTGGGCGTGCAGCGCCTGGCGTTCCAGCAGCGGCGGCTCAGTCGCCGTGCTGCACGCATCCATAGCTTTGCCGATTTTGTCCCGCGGAATCAATTCCAACTCGGTAATTCTTGCCCGTCCCCCATACAGCCGGTCACACAGTACCGGACAGCCAATATGGGCCAGGTGGATTCGGATTTGGTGGGTCCGCCCGGTCTTTGGCCTGGCCCGCACCAGCGAGTAGCCGACAAACCGCTCAAGGACTTCATAGTGTGTCCGTGCCGCGC
>JAKEGR010000016.1 GCA_022615465.1 Planctomycetota bacterium
CCTGCTCGATACGCTTGCCGGTTAGAGCAACGCATAACCATATCCAGTACGGACATGTGGCCCGCAAATACCCGCCGTCGTCAACCGGATCGGGAATGCAAGTTAATTGACGCGGCATCGCCAGCGAGGATCGCTGGCGGCATGTCCGGCTGGATGTGGTTTTTCAGCTTCTCGGAAACTCATTTTGGAAGATCGGCCGGCGGTGTGGTCGCGTCGTCCACGGTCGCGTTGGCCGTTGCGATAAACACCATCTGCAACTGGTGGAGCAACGAATCAAGCATCTGCTGTTCGACTGGCGTGAGATTGCCCTTCGTCTTTTTCTTGAGTACATCGATCATATCGATGAGATAGCGAGCCTGGTTGCGGAGTGTGGCCGCCTGCCCCGTTGCCGGGTGAGGCATCTGACCAAGCGCAACGAGTGCTTCCATGGCCAGCGTCGTGAGCAGCAGTTCAAACGTCGCCGGCGGCATGGGCGGATCGTCGACATCACCAGCATGGCCAGAGATGCCTCTCGTCGATGTTGCGGCTTGACCTTGTTCGATTTCCTGTCTTTCGGCCTCGACTTGCGACTTCCAGTCCTCGTCGATGATGATTCTTTTTTCGTCCGACATATACTGCTCGTTTTCTCCCCTTAGCGGCAACTGGCCACGACATCGCAGTCAAATTGGCGGCGGCTCGGTTATTTCGCACGGCCCACCTGCGAAGCTCTCGGTGCAGCGGCCGACTCCTTTTCCGAGGGCCGGCCCCCCTTTGATCGGCCCCTCTCGACAGCAGCACCGACAAAGCCGGCAAACAGGGGCTGGGATACCGTGGGCTTCGACTTGAATTCCGGATGATATTGCACGGCGACAAACCAGGGGTGTTCGGAAAGTTCGATCACTTCGACGAGTGAGCCGTCCGGGCTGGTGCCGGAAAACCGCATGCCCAGAGCGGTGAACTGCTGCCGGTAGACATTGTTAAATTCGTAACGATGGCGATGTCGCTCGGAAATCGCCGTCTTCCCATAACAGCGGGCCGCCAGACTGCCAGGTTCTAGCTTTGTTGGTTGTGCGCCGAGCCGCATCGTGCCACCCTTGTCGGTGATCGCTTTTTGCTCATCGAGCAGGCAGATGACCGGATGCGGGGAATTCTTATCGAACTCAGTGGAGTGCGATCCGGACAGGTTGGCGACGTTGCGGCCGAATTCAATAACGGCGCATTGCATGCCCAGGCAGATACCCAGGAAGGGAATCCCCTTAGTGCGGGCATAACGAATCGCCATGATCTTTCCTTCGATGCCGCGTTCGCCGAAACCGCCTGGCACCAGAATGCCGTCGTAGCCCGCGAGCAACCGTTCCGGACCTTCGGCCTCTACGTCCTCGCTGCGAACTCGGCCAATGCGAACCTGGGCATGGTGAGTGATTCCCGCGTGATCGAGGGCTTCATAAATCGACTTATAGGCATCCAGATGTTCAGCATACTTGCCGACGACCGCAATACTGATTTCATGCTCTGGATTACGAAGCCGCCGCAACAGCTCTCGCCAATCCTCCAGGTCCGGCTCGATGGTATTAAGGCCTAGCTGATCGACAATCAACCGATCGAGATTGTTTTCGACCAGGCTGAGCGGCACCTCATAGATGGAAAAGTCCTTGTCTTTCTCTTCGATCACCGCGTTGGTGGGGATATTGCAAAACAGGGCGATTTTGTCGCGGTCGTCGCGGCTGAGCGAATGCTCGGTGCGGCAAATCAGGATGTCGGGCTGAATGCCGATCTGTCGAAGCTGGCCGACCGAATGCTGGGTTGGTTTGGTCTTCAATTCCTTGGCCGCTTTCAGGTACGGCACCAGGGTAAGATGAATATAAAGGCAGTTGTCCTTGCCCACGTCGAGCGCAAACTGGCGAATCGCTTCCAAGAAGGGAAGGCTTTCGATGTCGCCGACCGTGCCGCCGATTTCCGTGATTACCACGTCGACCGGGCTGCCCGGCTGGTCCGCCATCTTGGCGATCACACTTTTGATTTCGTTCGTGATGTGCGGGATCACCTGGACCGTCTTGCCCAGGAATTCTCCCCGGCGCTCCTTGTTGATCACCGACTGGTAGATTTGGCCGGTTGTGTAGTTGGAATCGCGGGTCAGCGGGCTGTGCGTGAACCGTTCGTAGTGGCCCAGATCGAGGTCGGTTTCGCTGCCGTCATCGAGTACGTAGACCTCGCCGTGTTGATACGGGCTCATGGTGCCGGGATCGACGTTGATGTACGGATCGAGCTTTTGCATCCGCACGGAAAGCCCGCGCTTTTCGAGCAACATGCCGATCGACGCGCTGGTCAGGCCCTTGCCGAGCGAGCTTACCACGCCACCGGTAACGAAAATGTGTTTTGCCATCGGGGTACACCTTCCTGGTGGGAAATGATTCCGTGCGTCTTCTTCACCTTCCCCCTTTCCCGCTGGGAGAGGGCGGGGTGAGGGAACAAGCAAATACCAAAGCTATTTTTCCCGTCATCCTAAGTCAACATTCTACCGCAGCGAAGTGGCCTCGGCACCCCCCGTGCGTTACCGGAAAAACTGGCCCTCGCCGATCGGAGCGAAGGCATCGAGGAAATGCTCGATCGTTGGCCGGCGCGAATCCGCGGGCCACGTGATGGCCACGACGTCAAACCGGGCCGAGTAATTCATCAGCCCCTGGGACTTGAGATACCCCAGTGCGGCCTGAGTTAGCCGCCGCTGCTTCCGCTCGTCGACCGCCTCGGCGGGATGCCCCGCGCCGGTGGAATGCCGAGTTTTCACTTCGACAAAGACGATCGTGCGACCGTCGACGGCAATGATGTCCAATTCGCCAAGTGGCGAATCGACCTGGCGCGCCAGAATGCGATAACCCTGACGACGAAGAAAACGTGCGGCAGCATCTTCGCCGCGCTCGCCGAGCGACTTTGTCCGCCATCGACGAGCAAGCCAAGCTCGCAGGCCCATAACGATCGAGACTTCATGAAGTGAGTGAACGGGTAGCCCATGGAAAGAGTCGTGAGCCGGAGGGCCAATGATGCGGGGAATTTCCGCGCCTTTGGCTATCGCCGGTTCGTTTCTTTCACGCGCAAAACTATTGCTTGACTTCGCGCCGGCGCTCCTTCAGTCGCACCGCCTTGCCCACACGACCACGGAGGAAATAGAGTTTCGCGCGGCGGACCACGCCGCTGCGAATCACTTCGATCTTTTCAATTCGCGGCGAGTGGAGGGGAAATTTCCGCTCGACCCCTTCGTTGGCTACGATGCGACGAACCGTAAACATTTCACGGCTGCCCGATCCGCTCCGCCCAATCACGACGCCCGTGAAGACCTGGATGCGTTCTTTGTCGCCTTCGAGAATCTTCGTGTGTACGTCGATCGTATCGCCGATTTGGAAGTCGGCAACTTCCCGCCTGAGCACCGGCTCTTCAACGAGTTTCATGATTTGTTGGCTCATGACGATGACCCTTTATTAAGCTTGATGTTCATCGCGGCGATGCATCCTGTAATCCGGAGGATACAGAAACCGTACTGCCGCAACGAACGGCACCTGGAGCGTGCCTGTTTCAGTTGTCTAAACATCCGATCTCAGATCGGCGTCTTCTTCTCCTAGCAGGTCTTGGCGACGCTCGCGCGTCCGCCGCAACTTTTGTTCTTCGCGCCAGCGGGCGATGTCCGGATGATTGCCGCTCAACAAAACCTCCGGAACGCCGTGCCCCCGGTACTCTCGCGGCCGCGTGTACTGCGGAAACTCCAAGAGCCGATCGTGTCCCGAAAATGAATCCTGTTGGTTACTTTGCTCGTCTCCCAATACGCCCGGCACAAGTCGCATCGCGGCATCCATAAGGACCATCGCGGCCACTTCGCCACCGTTCAGGATGAAATCACCTATCGACAACTCCTCCGGATCGAGCAGGTCCATGACGCGCTGGTCGACCCCCTCGTACCGTCCACAAATCAAAACCAACCGGCTGTGGTCGGCCAGTTCCTCGACGACCTGTTGATCAAGTCGCCGACCTTGCGGTGTAAGCAATACGAGACGCCCCGGCGCACCTCCCATCTTCTGAACCGCTTCCACGCATTCAACCACCGGCTCGGGCCGCAGCACCATGCCGGGGCCGCCGCCAAAGGGTCGATCGTCAACTTGTTGATGCTTGCCGCGCGCCCAATCGCGGATATTGTGTACACAAACCTCGACAATTCCCGCATCGATCGCCCGCTTCAATAGGCTTTGTCCCAGATAGCCCGGAAACATCTCCGGGAACAGGGTCAGCACATCGAAACGCATCGCTTTATCAAGCCACTCTTACTTACTTATGCTTCGGCTGGCTCCGCGGTCGCGACTTCGACAGGAAGCGATTCCTGGGAATCGCCGGCTGCTGCTGCCGCTGCTTCCTCTTCCATTTGTTTCTTCGTCTTCGGCAAGCTGGCCGGCGCGCCTGGGTGGGGCACGGCCTTGGGCAGGGCGAGCCGCTCCAACGCGGCCTTCTGCACGACAACGTGCGTGCCATCGGTTCCGTACTTCTTGATGAGCACGGAAACTTTCTCCGATGGTTCCGCGCCAACGCTCAGCCAATAATCAATGCGGTCCGCCTTGAGGATCGCACGGGCATCGGTTTCCTTGACTCGGGGATCGTAGGTGCCCAACTCCTCGAGCACCCGGCCATCGCGCGGGGCGTGGCGATCGACCGCACAAATGCGGAAAAACGGCTGATGGGACCGGCCCATCTTTTTCATGCGAATGCGAACTGACACAAAAACACTCCTGTGGAATCCAACGGCACAACTTGCTGATTGCACCAGCGCTGCTTCTAGTCGGGCGGGAAACCCGCTAACCCATCACTCAGGGCGAGGAACCCACCATTCTGCCGTAAAGAGCGGGTTTTGTGAAGGGCCAGTTCTTGCGTCCATCAGGCGATTTCCGGCTGGCGGGCGTCTGCCGTCTCGGCGTTGCTCCCGTTTGCGGCGGCGAAGCTCTTTTTCCCGCTCTTTCTTGAGGTTGGCCTTTTCCTTGGGGGGTGAGCCGTTTGCCGCTGCCCACCTTCTGCCGCGTCAGGCCATTGGGATTTTGAGGCAGCGCTGCTCGCTACGCGAGCCAGCGATTTGCCAGCAAGACGCCCAAAGCGGTCCGGATGCATTGTTCGTCGGCAGCCGTCAGTTTGCCGAGATGTCTTTCGATCAACCGCGTCGATAGAGTGCCGATGATGGGCTTCACCCAGGTCGGTTTGAGCAGCCCCGACACTTGCCATTGTGAAAGAGCCAGTAGGGCTTCTTGTTCGGCCTGGCTGGTGAGCGGCATCAACACGACGTCGCCGAACCGATCCGTATAGGTCCGCGGGCTGATGATGACCGCCGGGCGTTTCTTCGATGTCGTGAAGTCGGTGAAGGGAAATCGTACCAGGACGATATCGCCCGCGTCACATTTGGTCATACACGGCGTCCTCGTCGTTGTCCCACGCCCTGGCAAACGATTCCTCTTGGGCTTTGAGCCACGCTTGGCTCTCGAAGGAATTCTCATCGGCCTCATAAATGAGAATGACCTCTTGCGGCGGGCATCCGCGCAACGCATCCGGAAGTACGATCTTTTCGCCGTCGAATTTAGCTTTGATGGCAACCATCGGCTCGATCTTCGATGTTCGATAGTGGTCAACTGCACAAATGCACCCATAGCCGTGCATGGCGTTCAACCATCATTATGCTGGTTGCAACACTTCAAGCAATACAGACGCTGGATGCGAATAGCACATTCTATCAAGGTCAACCGGATGGGCCGCGTCGTTGCTCCCGTTTGCGGCGGCGAAGCTCTTTTTCCCGCTCTTTCTTGAGGTTGGCCTTTTCCTTGGGGGTGAGCCGTTTGCCGCTGCCGACTTTCTGGCGCGCCAAGCCGTTCGGGTTTGACATGAGACCGGATTGCAGTTCTCGGACCATTTTCATCCGCTCGCGGGCGCCTTTGCCGGCCATCGAAGTCATCATTTGCGACATCGCGTCGAATTGCTTCACGAGGTCGTTCACCTCATGCGGCTCGACGCCGGCTCCGGCCGCAATTCGGCGGCGTCGACTCTGATCGATGTTCTTCGCTGGGTTGTGGCGCTCGGCCGGCGTCATTGAGTCGATGATGCCGAAGAGCCGCTTCATGTCCTCTTCGGGATCGACGTCGCCCATCATTTCGGACATAGCACTCATGCCGGGGATCAAGCCCATCACCTTTTGCAACGGGCCGAGACGCTTCATCTGGGTGAGCTGTTTGCGGAAATCATCCAGCGTGAATTCGCCCTTGCGGAGCCGCTCTTCCTGCAGCCGCATTTCGTCCTGGTCAAATTCCTGCTGGGCCTTCTCCACCAGTGAGAGCAGATCGCCTTGGCCGAGGATGCGGCCGGCCATGCGGTCGGGATGGAACTCCTCGAGCGCGTCGAGATGTTCGCCCGTGCCGATGAACTTGATCGGCACGCCGGTCACATGCTTCACCGAAATGGCCGCACCGCCGCGTGCGTCCCCGTCGAGCTTCGTCAGGATGACGCCATCGAGTTCCAGCTTCTCATTGAAAACCTTAGCACTATTGACCGCGTCCTGGCCGGTCATGCTGTCGACGACGAGATAGACCTGCTGCGGTGTTACCTGGCGGTCGATCCGTTCGAGCTGGCCCATCAACTCGTCGTCGATGTGGAGCCGGCCGGCCGTGTCGAGGATCACGATGTCGGCGTCGTGCTTCTTGGCTTCTCTTACCGCGGCATTGCATACGGCGACAGGATCCTTCTGCGTGCGATCCGAAAAGACCGGAATTCCAAGCTGTTCGCCCAGGACGTGCAACTGGTCGATGGCCGCGGGGCGCTGCAAGTCAGCGGCCACGAGCAGCGGCCGGCGGCCGCGCTGCTTCAAAAGCCGACCGAGCTTGCCGCAGGTGGTTGTTTTTCCCGATCCTTGCAGGCCGCACATCATCAGCACGGTGACGTCACCGGTGCCTTTGAGATGGAGCGAATGGTCGACCGGCCCCATCAGGTTTACGAGTTCCTGATAGACAATGCCAACGACCTGCTGGCTAGGATTGAGCGATTTGAGAACTTTCTCGCCGACCGCCTGTTCGGAGACGCGTTCCATGAACTCGCGCACGACCGGGAAGCTGACATCGGCCTCGAGCAGCGACCGTTCGACGAGCTTCAGCCCGTCTCGCATGTTCGATTCGGTGAGTTTGCCGTGGCCGCGAAGCGTCTTGAGCGCGGAAAACAGGCCGTCTTGGAGGGCTTCAAACATGAGGAGCAGGGAGTAAAAGGCGGGAAGCAGAGGGCATTAGCCGCGAGCAAACGGCTCGCCGGCGGCCTGTTTCATCGAAACGCTCATTCTAGCGGAAAGCCATGGGGTGAGTCGAGTCTGGCGAGATCCACCATTTCGCTGACTGGTACTCGGCGGATCTCGCGAAACTCGACCCGCCCCGCGTCCTGTGGTAGCTTGATAAGTTTGGCAATTGTCTCCCGGAGACGCCAGGAGGAGTCGCGACCAACGGTTGCGGCTTTATGGCTGGAGGGCCGTCATGCCCGACGTGATCGCAGTCCGCGGGGCGCGGACACACAACCTGAAAAACATCGACATCGACATCCCGCGGAATCGGCTGGTCGTGATCACAGGCGTCAGCGGCTCGGGAAAGAGTTCGTTGGCGTTCGACACGCTGCTGGCTGAGGGGCAACGGCAGTATGTGCAGAGTCTCTCCGTATACGCCCGGCAGTTCTTCGACGAACTCCAGCGGCCGGATGTCGATCGCATCGACGGCCTGCAGCCGACGATCGCCATCGACCAGCGGCAGGGGGCGCCCAATCCACGGAGCACCGTCGGCACGATCACCGAGGTTTACGACTACTTGCGTCTGTTGATGGCCCGGGCGGGCGACGTGGTCTGCCCAAACTGCGGTACGCCGATCGTGCAGCAGACTCCAGCGGAAATCGAGCAGTCGATTCGCAGCCTTCCAGACGAAACGCGGGTGATGATCCTCGCGCCGCTAGTCCGCGGGCGGCGTGGATCGCATCGCGATGTAATCGAAGCGATTCAGAAGGCGGGCTTTGTGCGGGCACGGATCGATGGTTCGTCCTACCCGCTGGAAGACGCTCCGCCACTCGTGCCGCAAAAGATGCACGACATCGAAGCCGTGGTCGATCGCGTGGTAATTCGCCAGGGGATTGAGGCCCGATTGGCCGAATCGGTGCGGCTTGCCACGCGGCACGGCGACGGTGTGGTGATGATCGTGTATCAGACGCCCGAGGCGAAAGCGGCAAATCAGGATTCAACCAAGAAACCGAACGGCAAGACGAACGGCACGCCGGCAATCAGCGGTGAAGGCTGGGAAGAACGGCTGCTCAACACGCGCTATGCGTGTCCACGGTGCCAGACGAGCGTCGGAGAAATTGAACCACGCACTTTTAGCTTCAACAGCCCGTACGGCGCCTGCCCGATCTGTCACGGGTTGGGCACGCTTGGTGATGAAGAAATCACCCCGCTGGGCCAGACAAATGGTACGGAGCGAGCCGCTGAAGCCGAATCGCGGAAACAGACGGCTCGCCTGTCAACGGAGAAACAGACGGGGTGCCTGCCACCGCACGCTGGCGGGTCGGCGGAGCCTCGACCCACTTCGAATGGCAGCAGCGGCACGGCCGCGGGAAACGAAAACGCTATCGTGTGTCCTGCTTGCCACGGCTCACGGCTGCGGCCGGAAGCACGGGCTTGTCGATTGAATGGGTTGGTCATTCACGAAATCACCGGACTGCCGGTGACTGCGGCCCTGGCGTTCTTTCGCGAGTTGACGTTCGGGGTAGATCAGCGGCCGGTGGCCGAGCCGATCGTGGCCGAAATCGTGCGGCGGCTGGCCTTCCTAGAACGTGTCGGCGCCGATTACTTGTCGCTCGACCGGCCAGCCGACACGCTTAGCGGCGGCGAGCGGCAACGCGTTCGGCTGGCGACGGGTATCGGTTCGGGGTTGGTGGGGATTCTGTATCTGCTCGATGAACCATCGATCGGCCTTCATCCGCGCGATAATGACCGCTTGATTGCAGCGTTTCGCGACCTGGAACGGCAGGGCAACACGGTCGTCGTCGTCGAACACGACGAAGCGCTAATGCGATCGAGTGATTATCTCATCGACATGGGGCCAGGAGCGGGCAGTCGCGGTGGGCAGGTCGTCGCGCACGGAACGCCGAACGTGGTGGCACACGACGAGACTTCGCTCACAGGTGCCTATCTGTCTGGTCGGCTGACGATCCCGATACCCACCGAACGCCGGAAGCCGGCAAAGACGCGGAGGTTGCACCTTATGGGTGCGACGGCCAATAACCTGCAAGATGTCGATGTTGAGATTCCGCTCGGCTTGTTGGTGTGCGTTGCGGGGGTCAGTGGTTCGGGGAAAAGTTCGCTTGTGGTCGATACGCTTGCCAGGACGCTGGCGCGGAAGCTGAACGGCGCGGAAGTGCGGGCCGCGGCGCATCGCGGCCTGCGCGGAGCGAGTCAACTCGACCGTCTTGTCGAGGTCAATCAGTCGCCGATTGGCCGCACCCCCCGGAGCAACGCGGCCACCTACACTGGCATCTGGAACGATATCCGCGCCGTGTTCGCGGCAACCAAGCTGGCCCGGCTACGCGGTTACGGTACCGGCCGATTCAGCTTCAACACCCCAGGCGGCCGCTGCGAAGAGTGCCAAGGGCAGGGCGTTCGGCGGATTGAAATGAATTTCTTGCCTGACCTCGAAGTGACCTGCCCCGTGTGTCATGGCGCGCGGTTTAATCGGCAGACTCTGGCCGTAAAATATCGCGAGAAATCCGTGGCCGACGTGCTGGCGATGAGCGTCGATGAGGCGGTCGCTTTTTTTGAAAATCACGACGCGATTCGAAGGCTGCTCGGCACGCTCGTGGATGTTGGCCTCGGCTACCTGATGCTCGGCCAGGCTTCGACGACGCTCTCGGGCGGCGAGGCGCAGCGGATCAAGCTGGCCACGGAACTCGGCCGACAATCCACGGGCCATACCATGTACATCCTCGACGAACCAACGACGGGACTCCACAGCGACGATATCCGCCGGCTGCTCGTGGTACTCAATCGGCTTGTCGATCAAGGCAACTCGGTGCTCGTGATTGAACACAATCTCGATGTGATCAAAACAGCGGACTGGGTCATCGATCTCGGCCCGGAAGGTGGCGCCGGCGGGGGCCGCATCGTGGCCGTTGGCAGGCCCGAAGAGATCACCGCCTGTGAGATGAGCCACACTGGCCAATATCTCAAGTCGGTGCTGGGGGAATCGAATGCCTAGGTCTTGCCAGTGGGCTGGCTTTCATCATCATCCGCAGGCAGACCTTCTTCATCATCCGTAGGCTGGCTTTCATCATCATCCGTAGGCGGACGTTCTTCATCATCTGGCGCCGATTCCTCGGTTGTCAAGGGATCTTGACCAACACCGCGACCAAGTTCGTACGCTACCAGTGCGGCAACTGCCAACCAGATAAGATCCATTTTCGACAGGGGACGGTCCTTTACCGCGAGGCGAGCTTGGTCGCCATAGTCCACTGGCCTCCCAGTAAGGTCGATGGGCTGTCTTTCCTGCCTATCCTCTCCGGCCACAACATCGCGAGTCTCCTGTTTGGCCGTGGACGAGCTAGCCGGCTTGATCTCCGCTTTCGAACGTTCCTCCAGCACTAAGGCGGCAAGGAACGTGCCGGCCATATAGGTAAACAAGGCCAATGCGCAGGTTAATGCACCACGAACGATACTGGCGTGGCCTTTGGTGGAAACCATCAACCGAACCCCCAAGCCAGTCATCAGTGCGACGAGCACGGCCAACCAGCCCTGTTCAACCCCCGTCAGCAAATGGATGCCGATGAGCACCCCCACGCCGACCACGCTGCCAATCAACGCACCAATCAACGCTTTGCCAAGATGCATGGAAGAACTCCTTGACTGAATGAATCCACGGGCCGCGTCTCCTCGAGACGAAATCCCAACAACGACCACGAAGCCGGGCAACCAACTCGCTCGCGAGGAGAGACGTACAAGACCACGCCTTCGACGTATTGTACATGGAAACAATGCCTGCGGTACAGCATGGCCGATCGGTTTTCTTAAGTCAAACCCGGGTCAAACTGGATAGCGATTCGGGATCAAGCTGGACTTCGATGGCCCAAGTTGAAGAACGGATCGGCCGCGCAAGCCACTTGCGGCAGGTTGCATTTGAGTCGAAATGCGTTCAACATGGGGGAATCCGGCGAACGGTCCTTGGTTGGATCTCTCTCGTGGGTTTTTTCCCGCAGACTTCAATAACACTCACATTGCGACACCGTCAGGATTCCATGATTCGACATGATTCGCGCATCGGCTTCCGAGGTAATTTTGCCTGGGTTTTCTTGGCAAGCCTCGTGTGTACCTCGTTTCCGTTCTGCCAGACCTCTGGGCAATCCCGCGAGGCCGCGGTGGACGACTTGGGTCTCGACACCATTGCCCGTCGTTTCAACCAATGGGACGTCGTGGTTGTGCCGGATCGCGACGAGGCGGAATGGTGGGCCGGCGCTCCATCGATCGCGAGGGATGCCAACGGGGTATTCTGGCTGGCCGCCCGGTTGCGTACCCCAGACGCACCCTTGGGAAAACGCGGATACGAAATCCGAATTTTCCGATCAACCGACGGGATTCAATTCGAGAAGGCCCACGCGATCAAACGCGAAGATGTGCCGATCGAGGGGTTCGAGCGCCCGACACTCCGCCTTGATCCAAAGTCGGGCTTGTTCAAGCTCTATGGCTGTGGCCGACTCCATGGCCCGTGGTGCGTTTTCAAGTTCGACGACGCCGCGAGTCCCGATCAATTCGATCCGTCAACCGCCAAGGCGGTCATCGAGCCTGCCCAGCAAGCCTGGGCCGACGCGTCGATCACCGTCGGCACGTACCAACGTCCCGCCCCAGTGCCGAACGGCTACAAAGACCCGGTCATCAATTTCCTCGATGGCATTTACC
>JAKEGR010000180.1 GCA_022615465.1 Planctomycetota bacterium
CGGAACGCCGGGGACGGCGTTCCCTACAGTGCCGTTCCGCACCCCGGCCCAGTGGTAGAGGGAGCAACCATCGTTCTGCATTCCTACTCAGATGACCATCCCTCCGTCCACCTGGAGGACGGCGCCGGTCGTGAAGCTGCTTGCATTGGAGGCCAGGTACAGGGCAGCTCCGGCGATCTCATCCGGTTGGCCGATCCGATTGAAAGCCATCGTGGCCAGGATTGCTTCTCGCCGCGTTGCGTCGTCCCAGAGAGATTCGCTCAGATCGGTCTGCACCAAACCCGGACAAATGCAATTAACCCGAACGCCGAAGCGTCCCCACTCGCGGGCGAGGACTTTCGTGAGCATGATGAGTGCTGCTTTGGAGACCGAATAGGCGCCCATCCGCGGAGCGGCTTGCAGGCCGGCCGCCGAGGCGATGTTGACGATCGTTCCGCCCCCGCCCTCGATCATCCGCTGACCAAATCGCTGGGACAGCAACAGCGGTCCTTTCAAGTTGACCGTGAGCGTGTGGTCCCAATCGTCCTCGGTGATCCGCTCGATCGGGCCGAAGTGCCGATTGGTCGCGGCGTTGTTCACCAGGACGTCCACCGGGCCGAAATGGGCTTCGGCCGCGTCGGCCAGCCTGGAGATGTCATCCGCGCGTCCGACATCGGCGACCAGTCCGCACGCGGCGCCGCCACTGGTTTCGATTTCCCGAACTGCCGAATTAACGTGGCCTTCCTTGCGGCTGCACAAAGTTACTTTGGCGCCGGCGGCGGCGAAAGTCCGCGCGATGGCGAGGCCGATCCCTCGCGATCCGCCCGTGACGACCGCGTGCCGTCCGGCGAGGGAAAATGCGTCATTCATCTCAAGTTCTTGAAAAGTGATCGATTGATTATCGTCCGTTTGAGCCTTCCGCCGGCACGCCCAGGTGCTTGTCGAGGAACTCAAACATCTTGGCGAGGCAGTGCCGATTGACCCCTTGTTCGAGGTCCATCGTGTGCGGCCAGCCCTCCACCCGATCGTACTCAAACGCCAAGCCGGTTTCTTCGAGCTTCGTGGCGAGGAAATCCGCCTGCTCGATCGGCACGATATCGTCGATCGAGCCGTGCAGGATCAAGGTGGGCGGGTCGTCTTTCGTGACATGGTTGATCGGCGAAGCAAGCCGGTACATCTCGGGCGCTTGGTCAAGCGTCTTGTCACCCAGGAACTTGATCACCTCGCCCTTCACCTTGGCGAAATCGGTCGTCAAATCGGTTGGTCCATACAAGTCGACGACCGCCTGAACGCGGCTGCTGACGTCGGGATTGCCCCCCTTGCCTTCAAGTTCCGCCGTGTCCGGCGCGTAGCCGATCATCATCGACAGGTGCCCGCCCGCCGACCCGCCGGCGACCGCGATCTTGTTGGGATCGATGCCGAGCCGCTTGGCATTCGCTCGCAACCAGCGAACCGCGCACTTCACATCTTCCACGGCGGCGGGAAACGGCGCGACATCGCTGAGGCGGTACGAGATGGTCGCGGCGATGTAGCCATGCTCCGCGAACTTCGTGCAGTAATAGTGATAGACGTCTCGGCTGCCGCTCCTCCAGGCGCCGCCGTGAATGAAGATCACGGCGGGCAGCGGTTTGGTGCGATTTTTTGGCGTATACAGGTCGAGCTTGAGCGAGGCGATTCCTCCTTTGCCGTACTCGATGTCCTTCTCGACCGAGACCGTCTCCGGGACGGCGATCTTCAAGTCGATTGGCTTGAGTTTGCCCGCGAAGAAGGCCCCCTTCACTTCATCCTCGCTGGCGTAGCCGGGCGGCGCCGGCGGAACCTCGGCAACCGCCTCCCCTTGCACCCAGGCTTCGTTGAAAGCGGCGTGCTTCATGCTCTTGCCGCCATCGACGCCATCCACAAAGTAGCTGTAGACGGCGTGAATCGTCCCGTCGCGGCCCTGGATCACCGCTGGATAGTGATACGAGCCTGTCGGTTGTTTTTCCAGGTGGCGCGTCCATTTCCACGTTTTTCCTTCGTCGTCGGAGATGGAAACGGCCAGGCTGTTACGGCCCTCGGTGGTGTCGTTGTAGACGAGGAGCCAATGCCCATTCGCCAGCCGCACGCCGTCCAACCCCGAGCCGGGGTTCGGCAGGTCGGTCGCGTAGACCGGTCCCCAGGTCAAGCCGTCGTCCTGGGACGTCGCGGCGCGAATCCGCTGCTCGATGCCATTTTCCCGCATATAGGCGACGAGTTCGCCGCTCTCGCGACGCAGCACGGCCGGTTGGATCGCCCCAAAACCGAGCAGCGGTTTGCTCGCATACCAGGTTTTGCCGTCGTCGTCGCTGACGGCCATGATCGAAATTGAAAACGTGTCGCTATACAGAGGCAAGAGAATCCGCCCGCTCGGCAATACGGTCGGCTTGCACCGTGGCTGCCAGCCAAGACGCTGGTACAGTTTGTCCTGCAATTTCTTCCGCCCTTCCGCAATCTCCTCGCGCATCTCGTCGTTCATTAGCAATTGGTATTTCTCCACCAACTTGTCGAGGAGGGCGCCGGCTTCGGCGCTGAAGTCAGCCGGCTTCAAGAGGACCAGGCCCGATTGCTCCCACTTCGGCGAACCTGGGCCGGTGAAGTCGGTGCTGGTGCGGTAGTTCGTCAGGCAAGACTCCCAACTGTTGGCGATGATTGTCGGCCAAAAGAGCCAAAGCCGATTGTGCCGGTCGACCATCATGCAGGTGTTGCAGTCGGGGAAGTCGGGCGTGTCGGCCATGAGAAACGCTTCGCTCCATGCCGTCTCACCGTGCTTTTGCCGCGCGCCATAGACGGCCACGTCGTCGGCGGATCGCTCGCCCGAACCGCGATACCAGGAAACCATCAAGTCCCCATTCGGACATTCGACGATGCCCGGTGCGTGGTTGTGCTGTTCGTGCAGTGGGAAAACAAGTTCCGCCGAGTATCGTGGCGCGGCGGCGACTTGGCCGAGCAAGGCGAGCGAAATCAGGATGGCCAGGTTCATGGGTGGAAGTCCTCGCGGGGGTAGGGATTGCCAAAGCCGGGGTGTAGACCCCTTCGTCTCGCTGATGATACCACGATCCGCGTGGAGAAGAAACCTGCCGGCCTTGGCGGATAGCCCTCACACGGCCAAACCGCTGGCTCGGGCATGCTGCACGCCAACAAACGATTGACGTGCCTTGAGACACGTCTGCCGAAAGGTTTCCGGCCGGGGCACGCCCCAAATGCGAAATGTTTCCGTTTGCCCGTGTTGGAATACCAGGTCGCCCGCTTTGTACCAGGCTTGGCCCGGCTCGACGACCACTTCAATCGCGTCAAACCGATCGAGCGCCACGCTCTTGAGTTCGCCGCCGCCAAACGGATTCTCGACGATCACGCGGCGATTGGTGAGCCGGTACTGCCAGCAAAACGGGTTCTTGATGCCGAGGATCACGCCCGGAAAACGGGGCAGCCGCATTAGGAAATAGAGCGATGCCATGAACGGAATCGACGCCAGCGCCAACAACCGGCCGACCGTAATCGGCATGCCAAAGGGCCGAATGCCAAACTCGATCGCAAACAGCCGCCCCCAGAACCGGCCAAACGCCGTGGCCGAAAGCGATGGCCAGACTGTCATCGACGTGACTTCTCGAAGTTGCGAGGGGGCGATTCCTGGAATGGGTTGGTTCATGGACGATTGCTCGTGAAAGTCGGGGTCTGGTCCATTTTTCGGCCAACCCGAACCTAGCAAACGCCACGCCCTTTGGCTAGGTCTCTGCCGTTCGCTATGCTTGGCGGCATGACCGATCGTCATCCTGCCAGTCTCTCCGCCGAGGAATTGCTCGCTGCCTGCGACATTCGCCGCGAACGCCGCGGCGGACCGGGTGGACAGCATCGCAACAAAGTGGAGACCGCCGTCGTCCTGATGCACCGTCCAACCGGCATGACTGCCGAGGCGAACGAACGTCGCAGCCAGGCGGAAAACCGAGAACAAGCGATCCGCCGGCTGCGCGTGAAGCTGGCAATCGCGGTGCGGTCGCAGCCAGCCCAGGAGCCTCCCGCGGTTCCCAGCACGCTCTGGCAGCGGCGATGTGTCGCAGGGCGGATCGCGGTCAGCATTACGCACGAGGATTATCCGACGATTCTGGCCGAGGCGCTCGACGCCATCGCC
>JAKEGR010000001.1 GCA_022615465.1 Planctomycetota bacterium
AATACAATTCGGCGCAACAGCTCGTCAACAACGGCCAGCCGCTGGTCATTTCGACGATGCGCCCGCGGACCTACATGCGAGGCGCGATCATCACGCAAAACGCCTGGCCCGGCTATCAACCCGAAATGGGAACGGTGGAAGAGGGTTTCACACTTGAATTCACGCCGCTCATGTCGTTCGATCTGGCCTCGGCCGATGCGGAGATCAAGCTGCGGCTGAATCAGGTGGAGAAAATGGTGCCGGTGAAGCTCGAACTGCCCACAGCCGTCGCTTCCAATCAGCGTGTGCAAGTCGACGTGCCGCAAATGACGATGACCAACCTCCACGAACGATTCCACTGGCCGGCCGACGCGGTGCTGCTGTTGAGCATGGGCGTTGTGGCCGCGCCGGGACCAACCAACAGCGATCCGTTCACCGATGCCGTGACGCAGGCGATTCCGATGCTCAAGGATCCGCCGCGGGCCGATGCGCTGATGTTCCTGGAAAGCGCCGGCCGCTTGCCGCCATCGCCCCAGCCCGCCGCCGCCGTGCAGTCCGCCGCTGTGCCGCAGCAGGCGTTTCAGGGACGATATTGAGCGATCGGCCTTTCTCCGAACCGAGGACTGTCCCTATTGCCTCGCGGACTCGGCAGCATTGGGACAGTCCCCAACCGTTGAACGCAACATCTGGCCGGTCTCGCTGTCTCCCCCTCTCGTTGCCTCCTTGTCCGTTCTCGGCCCCTGATCCGCGGCCCCAGGTATGCTATGCTGGCTGGTCCTATGAATCCTGATTTCACCAACCCGCCGCGGCGCGTTGTCATCACCGGCATGGGGCTTGTCTGCCCGCTGGGCAGTACGCCCGCCACGTTTTGGTCTGCCATGATGGCGGGTCAGAGCGGCGTCGCGCCGACCTCGTTTCTGCCGCCCGACCGCCAGCCGCTCAAGTTTGCCGGCGAGGCCAGGCAGTTCACGGGAGAAGTCGAGGATTTCGGCCCAGTCGACAAGGAACGCAAGAAGGCCATTAAGAAAGGCCTCAAGGTGATGTGCCGCGAGACACGGATGGCCGTCGCCGCCGCGCAACTGGCCATTGCCGACGCCGGCTTCGCCGAGACGCCGATGGACCCGGACGCATCGGGCGTCGTGCTGGGCAGCGATTACATGCTCACCATGCCGGAAGACTACGAGGCGGGCGTCAAGTCGTGCGCGCCCGCGGGCGAGTTTCAATTCCCTCGATGGGGCCGCGAAGGGCTTGGCGAAATGGCCCCGCTGTGGATGCTGAAGTACTTGCCCAACATGCCGGCCAGCCACATTGCGATCTACAACGACCTGCGCGGGCCTAATAATGCGCTCACGATGCGCGAGGCCGCCGGCAATCTGGCAATCGGCGAGGCGTTTCGCACGATCCAGCGCGGCCACGCGAACCGGATGGTCGCCGGCGCGACTGGCACACGAATCCTGCCCATGCAGGCGATTCACGCCCTGCAGACCGAACAAATGGCTGCCGAGGATTGCGACCCGGCCAAAGCCAGTCGGCCGTTCGACAAGAACCGCACCGGCATGGTGGCGGGCGAAGGAGCCGGCATGGTCGTACTCGAGGAACTATCCTCCGCCAAGTCCCGCGGCGCAACGATCTACGCCGAAGTCGTTGGACTCGGCAGCGCAAGCGTCGCCCGCGGGGCGGCCGACTTGCGAGGCAAATGCGACGTGGCGATTGCGAGTGCGATGCGGGCCGCCTTGCGTGACGCGGGCCGCTCGCCCGCCGACGTCGGCCACATCAACGCCCACGGACTCAGCACGACCGATCGCGATGCCGAGGAAGCACGCGCGATCCGTGAGGTCTTTGGCCCCCGCACCGACACGCTGCCGGTCACCGCCCCCAAGAGTTACTTCGGAAATCTCGGCGCGGGCAGCGCCGTGGTAGAACTTATCGCCAGCGTGCTTGCCCTGCGCGAAGGCCATTTGCCGGGCGTGCTCAATTACGAGACGCCCGATCCGGCATGTCCGCTGGCCGTCGTCACGGATGACCAGACGCCGCCAGGCCGCAGCTTCTTGAACCTCAGCGTCACGCCGCAAGGCCAGGCCGCCGTCCTCTTCGTGGCAGCGTGCGAATAGACAGACACCTTTCACTCACACGAGCTATGCAAGACGCCTCGGTTTCTTTCCGTGAGAACACGGTGAAATATGAATACCAATCGTTTGACACGTAATCCAAACGACTCTTGGATTGCCGGCGTGTGCGGCGGGATCGCCCGTTGGCTGGGCTGGAACTCCGACGGTGTACGCTTCCTGTATGTGTTGCTTTCGGTTCTTTCGGCCGGGTTTCCGGGAACTTTCGTTTATCTCGTCCTGTGGATGATCATGCCGGAGGAAGAGTGAGTAGTTTGTCCGGCTGCTTTTGTGGTAGATTAAGAACATGGACACGACGAACCTTCAACTGAGTCCCGAACAGCGTCAGGCCCTGCAAGCTCATCCTGGCGAGCCGCTCCACATCCAGGATGAGAAGACTCGCAAGGTATATGTTCTTGTCGAGCAAGGTGCCATCCCTGAACTCGAAGAAGAGTACATTCGGCAAGGGTTGGAAATGGCGCGCGACCAGATCGCCCGCGGTGAAGTGTCTGAAACGTCGATCGTCGAGGTGATTGACAAGGCCCAGCGTCTCCAAACGACGAAGTCGTAATCGCATGCGCCGCCTGATCCGCTCTGCTCAGTCTGAAGGTGACCTGGTCGCGATCTGGAGATACATCGCGCAGGACAATCCTACTGCCGCCACGCGATTGCTCGAAAGGATCGATCGACGAACTCGGTCGTTGGCCAAGCAGCCTTTCATGGGAGAGCGACAACCGCAATTTGGCGAGAACACACGTCGGGTCGTCGAAGGCAATTACTCGATCTTCTACGATGTGCTGCCCGATGCCATCCATGTGCTACGCGTGTTTCACGGCGCTCGCAAGCTAGACGACCTGTTCGGATAGGGTACTCGTGGTGCGTCGTCGCCGCCTGACTGCAAGCCATGCGATTCCAACACTAGTTGCGATCACCCATGCCGCCGGTTCGGGGACCGTGGCGAGCGGCGTGACGCTGCCGACGCCGGTGCCGTAGACAGTCCTGATGCCGGCGATATCGTCGGGGTGGAGCGCGCCGGTGCCTGGGCCGCTGTAGCGGGTGAATATCCAATACATGTTGGCCTGCGGGAGATCGGTGTGGCCGAGGCCGAGCGTGTGGCCGATCTCATGAATAGCGGCGCCGAGAATGTCGGGCCGGGGAAGCGTGCCGACTTCCTGCCACGGGTCGCCATGATCGAACTCGACATCGCCGGCCAGATCGCCGCCGGCGTAAGGGAAATAGGCCCGTGCCTTGGCGATCGGACTCTGTGGCGGAGGCGGATCCGGTCCGTTGATGTAGACATGCCGGAAGCGAAGCTGGCCGAACTGGGTCGCACCTAGCCCGTAATCCAGTCCATCATCCACGACCTCAACGAAGTGCAGCGGGACCACGCTTGCCCATACTCCGAGCGCTTCGTTGATCGAGTTGCGAATCAGATCGGCCGGCAACGGTTGGCCGTTGGGCATCAACAAGCCGCCGTCGAACATGTTTTGAAAGCTGTACGTGAGCGTGACGGGCGAACCGAGGCCGCCAGGCTGCGGCCATTTGCCGCCCTGGATCACGAATTGGGCGGTGGCGATGCCGTCGTCAGCGGGATCCGACGCAGCGAATCGAGCGTCTTGGAAGTCGTCGCCGCCGAGAGAAAGGGCATGGAACTGATCGTGCCCCAGCCGCATGCAAACATCACAAGCCGCGGCGTCCCCCATGGTCGAATGCAGACCCATGAACGCGACTAGAGACAGAGACCAACCAAGGCGCAACCAACGATTCAAGGAAGTAACCTCCGCGGAAAGAAGACTCGACGAAACAGAACAGCCAGCAGGGCAATGCAAACGAAGAGCGTTATTGCATTAGTTCAGGTCGAGCCGCAGCGCGGAAAGAAACGGGCGTCCAAGAGGGATCAAGCGGGGGCAGCGCCCCCATATGTCCATTCTAACCGCCCGCTCGGCCACCGCAAGCAGACGGCTGAAAACGCCCGGGTTCGCCCTGCCCCGCCGGGAACGAACGCGGTATATTTGGCGTTCCAACTGTTTTTCGGGGTCGAGGATAGCCGGCTCGTAGGACCGTCCTTTCCGCCCCGCTCCCTTGCCTCCTGGCCCCCCATGAAGACCGACGAACTCCGCGAAAAGTACCTGGCATTCTTTGAAACCAAGGGGCACAAGCGTTGCCCAAGCGACGTACTCGTGCCGACCTGGGATCCGTCCGTGCTATTCACGCCAGCGGGCATGAACCAGTTCAAGGATCATTTCCTGGGCAAGGTGAAGTTGGACTTCACCCGGGCCACAACATGCCAGAAATGTCTGCGGACGGGGGACATCGACAACGTCGGCCGCACCGCCTATCACCACACGTTTTTCGAGATGCTGGGGAACTTCAGCTTCGGCGATTATTTCAAGCGGGAAGCGATCCACTGGGCGTGGGAGTTTCTCACGGACAAGAAGTGGCTCGGCATCGAGCCGACGCGGCTCAGCGTGACGGTTTACACCGACGACAACGAGGCGGCGGATATCTGGGCCAAGGGGGTCGGCCTCCCGGCGGAACGCATCGAGCGATGCGGAGAAGACGAGAACTTTTGGCCCGCCAACGCGCCGAGCCAAGGCCCGGACGGGGTGTGCGGGCCGTGCAGTGAAATCTACTACCATCCCGACAGCGGCAAGAGCGTCGAGATTTGGAACCTGGTGTTCACGCAATTCAACCGGGTGGGCGATCCGCCTGACAATCTGCGGCCGCTGCCGAGCAAGAACATTGACACGGGGATGGGGTTGGAGCGCACGGCCGCGACGCTGCAAGGCGTGCCGACCAATTACCATGTCGACCATTTGCTGCCGATCGTGCTGGCGGCGGCCGAGGTGTGCGGCATCCAGTATCAATACGAATCGGAGGATGGCCGGCGGCTGCGGCGGATCACGGATCACGTGCGGGCTTGCACATTCGCCGTACACGAGAATGTTTATCCTGGCGCAAACAAGGAAAAATACATCGTGAAGCGGCTGCTGCGGCGGGCCGTGCTCGATGGGCATCAGATGGGCATGCGCGAACCGTTTCTGTGCAAACTCGTGCCCGTGGTCGCGGAGGCGATGAAGAAGCCTTATCCCGAATTGAGCGAAACAGTAAAACGCGTCAGTGGAGTGATTGCCAAGGAAGAGGCGAACTTCTTTGGGACGATTGACGCCGGGCTGAATCGCATTGACCGCGTGTTCGATCAGATGCGGGGCGGAAATCGTGTCACGGTCGAGGGTGCGGTCGCGGCCGAGTTGTACCAAACCTATGGCGTGCCGCCGGAGCTTTTTGAAGCACTCGCGGCCGAGCACAATCTGGCCTTCGATTGGCAAGGCTATCACCGGGCCATGGAGGCGCATGGCCAGGTGTCCGGCAAGGTGCAGCACACGGTGATGGGCGCGTACGGCCCGGTGGATTCGTTGAAGCGCGCCTTGCACATGACCGAGTTTCTCGGCTATGAAACGACCACAGCCGAGGCAACCGTGAAAGGCATCGTCGCGGGCCAGGCGCCGCATGACCATTTGTGCGACAAAATGGAAGAGGTCGGACATGCGAATCGGGTCCGGGTGGTGCTGGATCGCACGCCGTTCTACGGCGAAAGCGGTGGTCAGGTCGGCGATACGGGCAAGCTGGCCGGCGATGGCTTTGAGTTTGCCGTGACCGATGCGCAGAAGGACGGCGGGCTGATCATTCACGAAGGGCATTTGGTCCGCGGCGTGATGCGCGAGGGGGTGCGGGTGCGGGCCGAGGTCGACGCCCAGCGGCGGGCTGGTATTCGCCGCGCGCATTCGGCGACGCACATTCTGCATTACGCGTTGCAGAAGAACCTTGGTTCCCACGCGCAGCAGCAAGGCTCGAAGGTGGACGACGATTGGTTCCGTTTCGACTTCACGAATCTAAGCCCCGTCAGTGCCGATCGGTTGGCGGCGATCGACGCCGACGTCCAATCGCGGATCGCGGCACCGTCTCCGGTCCACTGGGAGGTCTTGCCACTGGCGGACGCGCGCCAGCGGGGCGCGATGATGCTGTTTGGCGAGAAATATCCCGATCCGGTGCGAATGGTGTCGATCGGCACGTTTAGCAAAGAACTGTGCGGCGGCACGCATCTCTCGAACACCAGCGAAGTTGAAGCGATGGAGATACTCAGCGAGGAAGGCGTGTCGGCGGGCACGCGACGCCTAACCGTTCTCACCGGCAAAAAGGCGGCCGAGCATGTGCGGCAAACGACCGCGGCGATCCAAGAGGCAGCGAAACTGCTGGACGTATCCCCCTTGGACGTACCCGCGGCGGCAGCGGCATTGATCGCGCACGGACGGGAATTGAAAAAACTGCTCAGTAGCGGCGGCACCGGCGAGGCCGCCAAGCCGCACGCACCACGAGGCCAGAGCGTTGACCGCACGAAGACGACGTACGCGGAGGTAAAACAATCGCTCGCAGAAACGGGGCGACTCTTCTCGGTCGCGCCGCTCGATGTCCCGCAGCGGATCAGCGCGCTCCAGGCCGACCTCGCGGCAATGGAAAAGCAGCTTGCTGAGCGGCAAGTCGCCGGGCCGCTGTCCGGAGAACGGCTGCTGGAGTCGGCCGAACAGATCGACGGCGTGACGGTGGTGGTCCTCGAAGTGCCTGGCATTGAGGCAAACCTGATGCGGCAATTGATCGATCAGGTGCGGGCAAAGGCGGCCCCGTCGGCAGTACTCCTGGCGAGCCGGCAGGACGCGGACAAGGTAACTCTTGTGGCGGGGATCAGCAAAGAACTTCAGGCCCGCAAGCTAAGCGCCGGCGAGTGGATTCGGCCGGTGGCCGAAGTCGTGGGCGGCGGTGGGGGCGGCCGGCCCGATATGGCCCAAGCCGGCGGCAAAGTGCCAGCCAAGTTGCCCGAAGCTTTGCAAATCGCCAAAGAAGTCATTCGCAAGCTGATTGCCGGCTAACCAACTCGTTCACTGATACACCCTGGTGCCTGAACCGAGTTGTGCCGGAGACGGTCTTGCAAGCCTTTTCAGGATCGATGGCGACAAGACCGTTGCCAGGGGACTTCTCATTGGCGTTGCTAGCACGAGAAAAAAAGTTGGAAATCGCGTTGCAGAAATGATTCACTGCGCGCTAGGATAGCTTGGGTTGGGCGGGCGGCAGCGTGTCGTGGGAGTCGATCAATGCTCTGCCGTGTCCACTCGTCATCTTGGAACGTGCCGTTCAGGCACCTTAGGCGGATGGAGCGATGCCGTGATGATTCATGTCGATGATGGTCTTAAGTTGGATGTCGAACGCGGTCCGAATTGGCTGATTGTCAAAGTGCGCAGCGGCGAGCCGATCGACGAAGTACCGCATCTGGCCAAGGAGTTATGGTCAATCTCGGAGCGGCATTTCATCTACCGGTTAGTGCTCGAGTTGGATGAGTTGGAGTCGTTGCCAGACGACTTGATGGATCAGCTCGCGTTGTTGCAGGACCGGCTGGAGCGACGTGGTGGGGCGCTACGGCTCTGTGGGCTGACTTCAGAATGCGAAGAAGCCCTGTGCAGTAGTTGCCAACTGAGCTCGGCGTTGCCGAATCACGCGACCCTTGTGGGAGCCGTGATGGGCAGCAGCGAGGAATCCCTGATCGCGCACTAGCTCGCTTCGTTCCGCCCCGTGGGTGGAAACAAGCGCCTCACGTTCACTTCGTGCCAAGAAAGTGTTCGCGTATCTTGCGGAGTGCTTCGAGCGCGGGCTTGGGTTTGTCGTGCTTGTCGAGCAATCCGCCGTGCGGGTAATGATGGGGCGCGGCATCGGAAAACTGGTTCCAGAGAACCACTTGCACCGAGCTTTTCGCCAACAGAAGCGGCACGTGGCGATGGATCCAATCGCGCTGCGATTGGGGCGAGACCTCGCCTTCTTGGCCGCTGACGACGCGCACCTTGGGATTGGCCAGGGGATCCTCGGCTGCAGAACTGGGAATCGTCAGCGCGATCAACAAGGGCAACTCCAATGCGCTCCACGTATCCACCAGTCGGCTGTAGGCCAGGGGGCTGCGGTGAATCGAAGCCCGAGGGTGATAACCTATGTTCAATTCCAATCCCAGGCCCGACAGGCCGAGATCGGCCCGCACCAGCGCATCAGCAAAATGGAGCGGAGCAAGGTCAAGCTGTTCGTTGGCCAGATACTCGGCCCAGGGTTGATCGAACGAGATAACGATCGGTGTCGTTGGGTCGAGCTCTCGGACGGTAGTAATTGCCCGGGCCGCGATCTGCAGTCGCGCTTCTTCGCCCAGACTGAGCGCCTGACCGTGGGTCAACCGAGCGGCGACCTGCCAGAGATGCACCTTGCCACGGTACCGCTCGACGGCAGTTCGCACGTGACCTAGCATGAACGACATCAAACTTGCCAGATCACCTTCCCAGAGATAGGTCCACTCGGGCACGCCGCGATCGTCGAGTTCGATGAGCGGGCCAGCGCACACTTTAATCCCGGCCGATTTTGCCCAGGCGATTTGCTTGTCGGTCGCTTCCCAGCTTCGTCGCCCCTCGGTCGCCTCAATCTGCCGCCACGTCATTGGTACAGAGACCATATTGAACGTCGTCGCCAGCTTGCGGGCCAGACCTGGTCGAGGCAGGTAACTGCCGAGGTGGACCCCAAACCAAGTGGCAAACGGCCTGGGGTGCGCGCGGCGGATCGCGATGGCCTGCTCGGCGTACACGGCCGCGAGGGCATTCATGGCTGCCACGGTGGTGGTGATGGACCTCTGAGCCCAGCGGGCGGCCTCGGGCGTATCGTCCTGAAGGGTGGCAGCGCGGGCAAATTGCGTGGTCGCCTCGGTGATCTGTGCTTGCAGCGGCTCAGGCACCACGAGGCCGAGCACCTCCCACTGCACCAGTTGATTACGCAGATTGCTGAGCATGCCGCGGGCAAGCTCGACTTCGAGCAGGTACGGCCGCTCGCGTTCCATCAGGGTTGAGGTGCCAATCAATAGCGAGTCGCTGCCAGCGACCCGCCACGGGACGCAGACCCGGCCCGAATCGTCCTCGTTGCGTTCGATAACGAGTTGATTTCCGCTGAAGTAGGCGCGGCTGCGCCAGGGCAGCTCGTCCTGACCGCAAATGTAGACGTGGTCGAGGCCGCCTGGGGGGATGCGATCCCGATCGTGAACCACCAATCGCATCAAGCCCATGGTCCGCCATACCTATGAGAAGATCAGTTCGCAACGACAGAAACCACCGGCGGCAAATGTTCGCCCGTCGAAAACGGGCCGCTCAGCCAGTCCGAAATCGCGGCCCATCGCTCGGCGTCACTCTGGTATTCTACCCATCCTCTGCCGGGCCAACAACGGTAGCGGCCGCCACCCGAGGAGCATTATACTGGTGGTCCGTCAAAACGACCCAAGATGGGTCGGCTACACATTTCCAAGGAATCAGTCGATGTCAACCACGGTAACTCAAACATCGCTCGACCAGTATCCGGTACGCCGGGGCAAGGTGCGCGATATCTATGATCTGGGCGATCGCCTGCTGCTGGTCAGCACCGATCGCATCAGCGCGTTCGATTGGGTGCTGCCGACCGGCATTCCCGACAAGGGCCGCGTACTGACGCAACTCAGCCGGTTTTGGTTCGAGCGTTTCGACGACGTGCCGAACCATTTGATTTCGTGTGACGTGGCGGACTTCGGCCTTCCGGCCGGCGTGGATACCGAGCCGCTGGTCGGCCGCTCGATGATGGTGCGGAAGACCATCGTGGTACCGATCGAATGCGTCGTCCGGGGATATCTTTCCGGCTCGGGCTGGAAGGAATATCAAGAACGGGGCGCGGTTTGCGGCGTCGCGTTGCCGAGCGGTCTGCGGGAAAGCGAGCGGCTGCCAGGCCCGATCTTTACCCCGGCCACGAAAGCGGAGCAGGGACTCCATGATGAGAACATCGCTTTTGCCGAGATGGTCTCGATCGTCGGCGAGGAGTTGGCGGAGCATCTTTCACAGCAAAGCCTCGACCTTTACTCCCGTGGGGCGAAGTATGCCCGCAATCGCGGGATCCTGATCGCCGATACGAAGTTCGAATTCGGCCAGGTCGATGACGCATTGATCCTGATCGACGAGGTGATGACGCCCGATAGCTCGCGGTTCTGGCCGGAGGACGTCTACGAGCCGGGCGGCGGCCAGCCTTCGTTCG
>JAKEGR010000181.1 GCA_022615465.1 Planctomycetota bacterium
GCGATCTCTTCGATTTTGGCGCGGTGATGCGAGAACCGGGGGGGATTGCCAGCAGCGGAATGCGGCAATGGATTGACAACACGGGGCGCTACTCGTGCCACGCTCGCCTGGTCCGTTTCCTCGATGGCCAGATTCGGCTATTAAAGGACAACGGCCGGACTACCACAGTGTCGCTGCATCGGCTGAGCGAGGCTGATCTGGCGTTCGTGCATCGCCAGGTAAGTGCTCAGCAGGCCGATGTGTTTGGACGAACGGCGCAGGCGACAACCGCACTTCCGTTGTTTGCCAACTGACGATTTCGGCGAGTCTTCCCGATTCACCAGCAATGATTGGGGTCTACGCGGCGAATGGCCGCGGGGCGCGTAGGGAACGTACCTCCGTGCCGTTCTATTCCATGCCTACCAGATGTGCCGACTGGGATACCAGGGCCAATAAGACTTCGGCCGCGCGCCGAACCGCCACTCCAGGCCGAATGTGAGTGTCAGGTTGTGCTGCGTGGGGATGCCATTTTGGCCCAGGGCGAGTTGGTCCGTGACTTCCGCTCGGGCGGCAAGCCAGCGCCGCACGGGGTACTTCACGCCGATGCCGAGCGGAAACGTGAGCAGCCATTCGTCATGCCGCGAACCCCAGTCGGTCGGAAAATCAACCGCCGTATTGCCAATGCCACACCGCCAGTAGGGACGCAGCATCGCATCCCCCCACGGGTAATACATGAGACTGTAGCTCCACAGAAAGAGACTATCCGTGCGTGGAGCATCGGGCGCTTGGCTGTTCGTCAGTTCTGGTGTCGACCAGTTGAACTTCAATTCGCCACCCCAGTAGTAATCCCAATCCCAGCCCAGGTAGATACCTCCGAACAGGTCGGTATCGCGACTGACCGAATCTTCCACGGAACGGGTCATCCAGAGCGTGCCCAGTTCGCCACCAACATAATAGGGGCGATTCAACCAACTCGACCCGGTGAGCGGCCAACCGAGGCCAACGTGGCGGCCGTGGGTGTGCGAATGCCTCAGGCCGAACCAAGATATCCCCGGCAGGTAAGGCCGTGTCGGGCATGAGTCGTCCGGCCAGGTGGCATCGGGCGCGTCATCGTTTGGAAGAGAGCTCTCATCCATGGGGTCCATTTCGGGAGCCATCGTCCGTCCATCCGGCCAAGTTTCCGCTGGCGGGGAAGGGTCGTAGGGCGCGATTTCCGCTGCGGCCGTGGGGACGCCGAAGAACGGATTGGGCGCCCCCTGCAAATCCTCATCGGCAAACGCACTCAAAGCCGCGGCAAGGTGCATCGCGATCGCGATACACCCTGCGCGCGTGCCGCAAAGTGCGTGCGAACAGCGAGCAGTGGTGTTCGAGAGTCGCACCAATTCCTGCATCCTTGCCCGGCGAGGACCAACTCAAGAAATCGCGGCAGCAGCTTACCTGTCCGTTGAAAAAAGGGACAGACACGCTCGCAACCACGCCAAACCGAGGCGATTCTCTAATCGCTCCGCGAGCCAGTCCCCTTTTTCAACAGTCTGTTACGGGACGCGCCGAACCGCACGCCCTGCTTTTTGCCAGAGGTGGCGGTATTGGAAAAGCGGCGGGATTATTCTCGGAGAACTGGCAATTGTCAATCCAGACCGCTCTTCCGGCGAAATCGCGGGAACTCAACAGCGTAGCCGATCTGACTTCTTCAACGGGCTGCTAAGGAAAATCGGCGTTGCCGGCCTGAACGGGGCGAAGACTATTGAGCGGCAACTTGGGAGCGCGGGGTGCTAGCAGCGCCGGCGTTCGGCTGGTTTGTGGAACTGCCGCTATCACTCGGCGGCGCTACCTGCTCAGTGGGTACCACCGTGGCATAGGCTGTCAGCATCACCTGAAAACCCGCGCCCAAATCGGTCGCGATGTGAATCGATTCCTTCACGCTGCCAGGATCGCGATTGGCATCGAAGATGATTTCGACAATATGGCGATCGCTCGACTGATCGTCGGTCTTGAACTGGAAGGAATTCTTTTCGGATTCGACAGTCAATATCCGGAACGGCTTCTTGCCACGAACGATCACCTTCTTCGAAGCCTGCCCGCCCTTGGCCACATCGCCCATCAGAACGGATTCGGGAGACACGGAAATCTGCGACACGACTCGACCAGCCACTTGCAGTGGAATCCGCGGGTTCTGTTGGTCGTTGGTGACGAGCACAAGTTGTTCGTTGAAGTAGCCGGGCGGGACTGTATCTTTCAAACGCACGAGCAAATCATACGCCACCCGGCCCGAATACCGTTGCTTTTCGGATAACTCAACCTCCAAGTCACTACTCTCGCCGCGAACATCGACAATTTTCCAATCCGCCCGGCCGGCGTAAGTCACTTGCACCTGTTGCGACGCTGGCAAACCTTGATCCACATTGTCGAATTGGATCGCGCCGGGCAGGAACACCACGTCGCCGCGGATGTTTCCGTTCACATGCAACTGCGTCTCTCCGTATCGCACCGTGCCTTTGTCGTTCCACTTCACTGCCACGGTGAGTGTTGCACTGTGTCCGCCGGTAAAGGTACGCGTGTTGAATTTCGCTACGACATTGCCGACTTCGCCCGTCTTGAGGATCTTATTGCCTTCGAGCAACGCCGTGGTGCAGCCACAACTCGAACGCACACTCACTAATTCGATATCTTCCTTGTAAATGTTCTTTGCTTCAAAACGCTTCACCGTATCAGCACCACGGGCCACTGTGCCAAAATCGTGCTTCTGCTCCTGGAACAGCTTCGCCACCCAGGCTTCGGCAAGGCACGAACTGGTTGCACAACACGCAACAATCGCTGCGACAGCGAACTCACGCATACCCATGATGCGGCACTCCTTCACGGTATTTCCTTCGCCTCGTTTGGCAGGCCAGGTTTCGAGCCTGCGGATCCCTGCAGTCAAAACATTACCACCCAGCCACTGGTCCATCAGAAAGCTCGACCTGCCAGGGAAAGGAACGGCAATCTACATCGAGTAATTATAGACCTTGAATTGGCGTCTTGGCGACAGCTAGATTAAAATCATCAGGCCTTTTCTCCACGAACGATGAACGATTGGTGTCGATCCAAGGGCGGCGGAAAACTGCGCAGAATGTATCGTCTGGTGAGCAAAGGGTTGGCCACCAAGATCGGCTCAATCGTTATAACCGTTTCCAGGCATGGAGCGGACCTGTTCATGTCCAAATACCGGAAAATGTTTGCACTGCCGGACGGCATCGTTTCAATAACTTCCGCCCGGGCAGCCAAGCTACTGATCGTGATAGCTGTTTTTGCCGCGGGTGAATGGTCCTCCGGAAGCCTGGCAATCGCCCAATCGCCCGACGAGGCTGCTATTCGCCCGAATCTATCGGGCAGGTTCCCCTACCCCCAGCGAATTCCGGCGCCTTCTCTGGCAGGCGGTGCCGGCTGGGTAAACGTCGCTCAGCCGATTGAACTCGAGGATCTTCGTGGTCGGTTTGTGCTCCTCGATTTCTGGACCTATTGCTGCATCAATTGCATGCACGTCCTCCCCGAACTGAAGCAGCTCGAACGGGCGTTCCCTAATGAGTTGGTGATCCTCGGTATCCACTCGGCTAAATTCACGGGTGAAGAAGAGGAGCAAAACATTCGCGAGGCCGCGGAACGTTATGAAATCGAGCATCCCATCCTGAACGATGCCGGGTTGACGATCTGGCGGCGTTACGGCGTACAAAGTTGGCCAACGTTGGTGTTGATTGACCCCGCCGGCGACGTGGTCTGGGCGGCTGGCGGTGAGCGGAAATTCGCGGAACTGAAAGCCGTGATCGAACGAGGCCTGCCTTTTTATCGTGCCCAAGGCCTCCTCAAGCCGGCCCCGCGTCCGGTTTTGATTACCGACAATTTGCAAAATAGATCGCCGCTTCGGTTTCCCGGCAAAGTGCTGGCGGATGAAGCCAGCGGCCGGCTGTTCATCGCCGACAGCAACCACCATCGCATCGTAGTCGCGAAACTCGACGGCTCGCTGGATTTCGTGATCGGCTCCGGCATCGCTGGCAGAACGGACGGCCCGTTCGACGAGTGCCGCTTCCAACATCCGCAAGGCATCGCACTGGTCGGCGAGAAGCTGTACATCGCCGACACGGAGAATCACCTGTTGCGAAAGGCCGATTTCGCGACGCGACACGTGACGACAATCGCTGGCACCGGCCAGCGCGGCGACGGCTGGCCCGGCTCGTTCAAGAAACAAGGCCGGCTGCCCAAGTCGACCGCGATCGCCAGCCCCTGGGCACTCTGGCCACACCGCGGCCATCTGTACATTGCAATGGCCGGATCCCATCAGATTTGGCGGATGACACTGGATGAAAAAAGAATCGATCCGTACGCCGGCAATGGCCAAGAGAACATTGTCGATGGACCGCTGCTTCCCAGGCGTCCCTACGAACCGGGCTTTGCATCCTTCGCACAGCCGAGCGGTCTGACCTCCGATGGGAAGTGGTTGTATGTTGCGGACAGTGAGGGGAGCGTGATACGTGCCGTGCCATTCGATCCGCGCGGCCACGTCGAGACGCTAGTCGGCCCGACGGCAACATTGTTCGATTTCGGCGACCTTGACGGCGCTGGAAGCGATGTGCGGTTGCAGCATCCGCTCGGCGTGGCGTTTACGGATGGCAAGCTGTATGTCGCCGATACGTACAACAATAAGATCAAGATCATTGACGTGGCGGAACAAAGCTGCCGGACGATTGCCGGTAGCGGCCGGCCTGGGAAGGACGACGGGGACAACGGCTTGCAGGCCACTTTGAACGAGCCGGGCGGTCTTTCGGCGGCAGGTGGCAGATTGTTTGTCGCGGATACGAATAATCACCTGATTCGGGTGGTGGATTTGACGGCACCCTATGTCGTGTCCACCTTGAAGATTGAAGGGCTGGCAAGGCCAGCCTTGCCGTAAGTACCGCGCGTTGCGGGCAACGGTGGCTAATCGCTTATCCCCCCTCCCCCGCGTGCCCTCCGCCTCTTAGAATGCCTGCATGGCTAAATTCGACTCGATCGCCATTATTGGCGTCGGACTCATTGGTGGATCGATCGGTCTTACGCTGCGCGAACGGAATCTGGTCCGGGAAGTCGTCGGCATTGGCCGCCGCAAACACCGTCTCGAGGTCGCACAACGTGCCGGCGCGATTGATCGTGGAACAACCGATCTTGCGTCGGGGGTGGCCAAATCGCAACTTGTGGTTGTTTGCACGCCGGTCGAATTGGTGGCCGACTATGTGGCGCAAGCCGCGGCTGCCTGCCCAATGAATGCCGTGATTACCGACGCCGGGAGCACGAAAGTGGCCATTGTCTCCGCGGTCGACACGGTTCTGGCCGGTCGCCGCGAGGGACCGCGATTCATCGGCAGCCACCCCATCGCCGGCGATCATCGCACCGGAACCGAGCACGCTCGCGCCAGTCTATTCGAGGGACGGACGGTGGTGGTCACGCCAACGGATGCGACGCCAGCCGGGACGCTCGAGCAAATCACTCATTTCTGGGAAAGCCTGGGCGCGCGCGTCACCGCGATGTCCGCGGCGGAGCACGATGCCGCGCTGGCCGCGACGAGTCATCTGCCGCATTTGGTGGCCGCCGCCCTTGCCGCCGCAACGCCACGCGAACTGCTCCCTTTGACGGCGGGCGGCTGGCGAGATACAACCCGGGTGGCCGGCGGCGACCCTCAACTGTGGCGGCCGATTTTTGCCACCAACCGGTCGCAAGTGCTCTCGGCCATCGAGCAATTCGAGGCTTCGCTCTCCGCGCTGCGGAACGCGCTCGAGGCAAAAGACGACGGGCAATTCGAACAACTGTTACTCGAGGCGAAACGGACTCGCGATGCTTTGGGAGATTGACATTCACCTTGCCGAAGGGCAGATGGACCGGGCTGCCGGACGCGTGGCGGCTGCGGCACGCGAGTTGGGGCTGGCGAAAGACTTGCATCTTGTCGCCGCGCGCGGCTATCTGGTCCAGGGGGACGGCCTGCCGCGAGAGGCAATCGATCGATTGTCCCGTCAACTGCTGACCGATCTTGTTGTCGAACGGCCCGTTGTGGGCCGGGTTGGCGAACCGCAGTTGAACGAGATGCCAACAGCTTTTTCAGGCGGCTCCCAGGCAGGCGATGGACTTGCCGCCCGTTGTGTCACGGTATTGCTGAAGCCCGGCGTGATGGACCCGGTGGCGCAAAGCGCTTTGGTGGCCGCGGCCGACCTGGGGATATCGGCCACGGCAATTCGCACGCTTCGCAAGTATTGGTTCGGCGGAGCGAGCGAGGGGGAGGTCGAGGCGGTGAGCAATCGGTTGTTGGCCAACGACGCCATCGAGCAGGTCATCCTCGGACCGCTCGAAATGGATCAGATCGACTTGGGAAGTCCCTACCGATTGGCCCTGAAAACCGTTCCGATACGCCAGCTCGACGACAACGCCCTGGTGCAGCTCAGCCGCGAGGGCCAACTCTATTTGCAGTCGGCGGAAATGCAAACAATTCGCCACTATTTCCGCGAGCTGGGTCGCGATCCGACGGACATCGAACTCGAGACAATTGCTCAAACCTGGAGCGAACACTGTAGCCACAAAACGCTCGCCGGCCGGATCACGTATCGCGATGAGCACGGCGAACGGCAATTCAACAACATGCTCCGCGAAACGATCTTTGCGGCCACGCAGCAAATCCGCCAGCGCCTCGGCAGCGACGATTGGTGCGTGAGCGTGTTTGTCGATAATGCGGGCGTCGTGCGATTCGATGAGCGATTCCATCTGGCATTCAAGGTGGAAACGCACAATCACCCGTCCGCGCTCGAACCGTACGGCGGGGCCAACACCGGCATTGGCGGCGTGATTCGCGATGTGTTGGGGACGGGCCTGGGCGCGAAGCCGATCTGCAACACCGATGTGTTCTGCTTCGCCCCGCCCGACACGCCAGCCGATTCCTTGCCACCCGGCGTACTCCACCCACGGCGCGTGATCCGCGGCGTGGTGGAGGGGGTACGTGATTACGGCAACCGCATGGGGATCCCCACGGTCAACGGCGCCGTGTATTTCGACGAACGCTATCTTGGCAATCCGCTCGTGTACTGTGGCACCGTCGGATTGATCCCGCACGACAAATCACACAAACAGCAGCCACGGCCGAATGATCTGATTGTTGCCCTCGGCGGCCGCACGGGCCGCGATGGCATTCACGGCGCCACATTTTCCAGTGCTGAGCTTACAAGCCACAGCGAGCACCTTTCTGGCGGAGCGGTTCAGATCGGCAACGCGATCGAAGAGAAAAAAGTGCTCGATGTGCTGCTGACTGCCCGCGATCGAGGCCTCTATCACGCGGTGACCGATTGTGGGGCGGGCGGCTTCAGCAGCGCGGTCGGCGAAATGGGAGAAAAGATCGGGGCCCATGTGCAACTCGAAAATGCCCCGTTGAAATACGATGGCCTCTCGTACACGGAGATTTGGATCTCCGAGGCACAAGAGCGGATGGTCCTTGCCGTGGCGGAGGACCGCTGGCCTGAACTGAAAACGCTGTGTGAATCCGAGGGCGTGGAAGCGACGTCGATCGGCCGCTTTGTGCCGACCGGTCGACTGCAGCTTGATTACCACGGCCACCGGGTCGCTGATCTCGACCTGAAGTTACTGCACGACGGTCGGCCGCCGGTCGTGCGGCAAGCAACCTACCTGCCGGCGGAATCGAAGCCGCTCGTTTCCCAAGACAAGAGCGATTACAGCGACGATCTGTTGCAACTTCTCAGTGCGCCAAACGTCGCCAGCAAGGAATGGATCATCCGTCAGTATGATCATGAGGTGCAAGGCGGCAGCGTCGTGAAGCCGCTGGTCGGCGCGACGCACGACGGTCCGAGCGATGCAGCCGTGCTGCGGCCCGTATTGGAATCGCGCCGCGGGGTGGTTATCGCGTGCGGCATGAACCCGCGTTATGGCGACCTCGATACCTATCACATGGCGGCCAGCGCGATCGACGAAGCCGTGCGAAACTGCGTTGCCGTCGGGGCCGACCCGCTGCGAATCGCAATCCTCGACAATTTCTGCTGGGGCGACTGTGAACGCCCGGAGACGCTCGGTTCGCTGGTTCGCGCGGCATTGGCCTGCCACGATGTGTCTCTCGCGTTCGGTACGCCATTTATCAGCGGCAAGGACAGCCTCAACAACGAGTTTAGTTACACCGACAAAACCGGCACACGGCAGACGATCGCCATTCCAGCCTCGCTCTTGATCAGCGCGATGGGGCAGGTCGATGATGTTGTCCAATGTGTGACGATGGACCTCAAGCAGCCGGGCGATTTGCTGTATCTGGTTGGCAAAACCAAAGACGAGATGGGCGGATCCCACTATGCGATGATCCATGGCCTTGCGGGTGGGCAGGTGCCGACCGTGGACGCGGAGCGCGCCCGCGAGACGTTTGCCGCCATGCACCGGGCGATCCGTGCCGGGTTGGTGCGGGCGTGCCACGACCTGAGCGAGGGAGGCCTGGCCGTGGCGGTGGCCGAGATGGCTTTTGCGGGCGGCTATGGTGCGAGGTTTGACCTCGATGCGGTCGTCTCCTCCCCGGATGCACATCAGCCGGCCGTGAGATTATTCAGCGAATCCAACACCCGATTTGTGTGTGAAGTATCGCCGGACCAAACGGCCGAATTTGAACGGGCGTTCGTCGGCATGCCGCTGGCCCGAATTGGCGAGGTGACGGCAAACAATCGGTTGGTTGCGGTTGCCAACGGGGCGAACTGCATTGAGGCGAGTATTTCCGATTTGCAGTTGGCTTGGCAGAAAGTGCAACGCTGAGGATTTGTCCCACAACGATTGCACTACTATTCCCATTGTGCCGAGATTGCGAAACATATCTTCATGACTCAACCACGCGTGTTAATCCTGCGAGCACCAGGCACCAATTGCGACGAGGAAACCGCGCATGCGTTTTCGCTCGCCGGCGGCGCGCCGGAAAGTTGGCACGTAAATCGCATCTTGGAGCAGCCTGCGCGACTGGTCGATTTTCAGATCCTTTGTCTCCCCGGAGGATTCAGTTACGGCGACGATATCGCGGCCGGGCGAATCCTCGGCAACCAGATTCGGCATCACCTGTCCGATTCGCTCGGCGATTTCCACGCCGCGGGCAAGTTGATCCTCGGCATCTGCAACGGATTTCAGGTGTTGCTGAAAACCGATCTATTGACCCAGACCGACAGCCATGGACCGACCACGACGCTCACACTCAACGACTGCGGCCATTTCGAGGCCCGTTGGGTGCGGCTCGGCGTTGACGGCGGCAACTGCGTGTTTCTCAACGGCATCGAAGAGTTGGAACTGCCGGTTGCCCATGCCGAAGGGAAGTTTGTCGCACGCGATGGAGAGACGTTCGCCCGGCTCGAGGAGGCTGGACAACTCGTCTTGCGGTATCGGCCAATGGCGGATCGCGGATCGCAGAATGCGGGTGATTCCAAACAAGCCAAAATTCATGCTTCGAGGCCCCAGGCGGCAATCCGCAGCCCCCAACCCCTGGTTCCCTACCCAGCCAATCCCAACGGCGCGATGGGCGATGTGGCCGGCATCTCGGACGCGACGGGCCGCGTACTGGGGCTGATGCCCCACCCGGAGCGATTCGTCGACCCTACGCAGCACCCTTGTTGGACGCGCCGGCCCAAGCAAGAGACCGGCGACGGACTACGCGTGTTTCAAAACGCGGTGCAGTATTTTCTGTAGCTGACAGAGGGGGCTGGTCGATCCGTCGCCAGCCCTCGATCTCCAGGCCGGGAAACAGTACGGCATTACCGCCCAGCGTACTCTTGGTACTCGCTACGCAACTTCGCCGCGTCCCATCGTCCTGGATGAACAATCAACCGATAGCGGAGCGTGAAGCTTCCGCGAGCAGGGACGTCGAACGGCTCGTAGGTCATGAAAGCCGCGTTAAGATAACTCATCACATCCGACCGGATGGCATACCAATCGATAGGATGTCGTGGATTGTCCGGATGATCCAGCATGGCGATCCCCGCCTCGCGGCCAGCAATCAGGCCGTTGTAGTCGAATGCAACGCTTTTCGACCGATGAATGCCGTCGCCAGCGAACTCTGCCTCCTGCTCAGCCGAACTTGCGCGGCGCTCGTCGAGTTCTCTTGCATAGCGTATCGACAACCCACCGTATCCTCCATGCGCCACTCCACCCGGCGCCGGGGGAACTGGCGTACAGGCCAAAGTAACGTCCGCCTCCCCAGCCTGGAAATCCGACCGCCAATCGATCCAGTACTGCCCCAACTCATCGGGGGCCGATAGGAATAACTTGCGGTGTTCCTTCAGCACCACGGGACCGTCTGGTAGTGAATAAGTCAATTCCATGACAATGTCCGCCGAAGAATCTGGATGCGGATTGATGTGGACGTCGCTCCACGCGGTCCGCCCCAGCGGACGTTGGGTTTCGGGCATGTGCTCCCAGTAGTTCACGCCGTTGATAAATTTCCATGAGAACCACAACCCGTGATGCCAGGCGTGATCCGGCGGGCGGTCGACCGTGAGCGGGGCCAAGCCCGGCAAACCCAACGGGTGGAAGTACGGCTTCGGCTGTTCCGCGCCGAAGTTAAACTGCCACACGACTCCGTCTTGGCCCACGAGGGCAATTGACTGCTCGGCTTTCTGCTCCCAGTGTAACTGGGGTGTTCCGGCCTCTTCGGCCGCGCAAGGCAACGGTCGCACGACTCCAACGACGACAATCAATAGAACAATTCTCACCTGTATCGGCATTTGTGCATCCTCGGCAATCAAGAAAGTAAAAACGATTCGTTATTACGGTCGAACTTCACCACTTTGTTTTCGCGGTGCGAAATAATTCCCATCGAAAGCGGCGCCTGGACGCGGACTGCCATTTCAATGTTGCACTTGGGCTGCTGCCGCGTCTTGACGCA
>JAKEGR010000182.1 GCA_022615465.1 Planctomycetota bacterium
AAGGAGAGGCGGCGGATTGAGAATTGTTACACATGGGAAACGGCGACGGCTTGAATGACAAATTGGGAAGACCCAACATGCGTCATTCGGTATTTCGTTATTTCCTCGCCGGCGGCGGAGGCATGGTTTGCGGGTAGTAATCGATGTCGACTTCCGGAGACCCATATTCGTACGGTCCACGATAAACGATCGGCTGGAAATCGAAGTTGCCGTGGCCCGGCGGGCTGGGCGCCTGCCATTCGAGTGAGTTGGCCTTCCAGGGATTGCGCCCTACCTTCGGGCCAAAGAAAATACTGTAGAAGAAGTTCACGACGAAAATGATTTGCGAGGCGACCATGAGAATCGCACACCAGGTCATAAACTGGTTGAGCGGAAGCAGGTTGCGGAACGTTTCATAGTGGTAGGGGTCTGCAAGCCGCCGTGGGAAGCCGACAATTCCCAGAATGTGCATCGGGAAAAACGTGCCGTTGAGAAAGATGAATGTCAGGAGGAAATGGACCTTTCCCCAGGAGTCGTTCATCGACCGGCCGAACATCTTGGGGAACCAGAAATAGATCGCCCCGAACACAGCCATCGCCGTGCCAGCGAACAACACATAGTGGAAATGGGCAACAATGAAATAGGTGTCGTGAATGAAGATGTCGACCGGCGTCGCCGCCATGAAGATGCCCGACAATCCGCCAATGATGAACATGGACACAAACGACAGGGCGAACAGCATCGGCGTGGTGAAGTGGATTTTGCCGCCCCAGATGGTGCCAAGCCAGTTGAACGTTTTGATGGCACTGGGCAGCGCGATGAGCATGGTGGCCACCATGAACGTCATGCCCAGAACCGGGTTCATGCCGGAGACAAACATGTGGTGTCCCCAGACGATGAAGCCCAGGCCCGCGATGCCCGCGATCGAGTAGACCATCGGTTTGTAGCCAAACAGCGGCTTGCGGGCGAAGCAACTGATGATGTCGCTCACCATCCCCATCGCCGGTAGAATCATGATGTACACAGCAGGATGGCTGTAGAACCAGAACAGATGCTGCCACAGCAAGGGCTGGCCGCCGCCGGTGGCATTCGGGAGATTTCCGGCACTCCAGCCTTCGGGAATAAAGAAGCCCGTGCCGAGTACCAGGTCGGACATCTGCATGAAGCCCGCCGCGGTGAGAACCGGCAGGGCGAATGCCTGCAGGATTGCCGTGATAAACATCCCCCAAATCGTCATCGGCAGACGGAACATGGTCATGCCGGGAGCGCGCATCTGCAGGATCGTCGTCAGGTAATTCACCGCGCCCATCATCGACGAGATGCCCACGCATGTCAGGCCGATCAGCCACAGGACTTGGGCAGCGCTAGTGAGCGACAGGGGCGGGTAAGAGGTCCAACCACTGTTCGGTCCGCCGCCGGCCACGAAAAAGCTCGAACCGAAAGCGATGAAAGCGGGCCACATGAACCAGTAGCTCAACATGTTGAGCGTCGGGAAGGCCATATCGTCGGCCCCGATCATCAGTGGAATCAGGTAATTTCCGAATGCTCCCGCCAGGATCGGGATGATCACCAGGAAGATCATCACCGTCGCATGCATCGTAAACAGCATGGTGTACGTTTCGGGCGCGATCTGGCCCCCTTCAGCATTGTAGACGAGCTTGCCGAGGATCGGCATGTCGGACCAAGGATAGGCGAGTTGCCAGCGTATGCCGAGCGCGAGCAATCCCCCAATCAAAAACCAAACCAGCGTGCTGAACAGGAACTGCAAGCCGATGATCTTGTGGTCTCTCGAGAAAACATACGTCGACAGGAAGCTGCCCGCACGGGCGTGGGCGATGTGGGCTTCGTGGGCGTCTGCGGTTACAGTACTCATGAAAGAGGCCGGAGATCAAAGGTTGGGGGCTGAAAAGTTGATCGACGTAACAGGCGTGGTGACAGCTAAGTTACTCATCCGCCGCAGCGACGGTGTGTGCTTGTTGCTCGGCGTATTTTTTGGCCAACCACGACTCAAATTCGCCTCGCGGCTCAAATGTGGCCCGGCCTTTCATCTTGTAGTGGCCCCATCCACACAGTTCGGCACACACGATGTCGACGCTTTTCGCTTCGCGGGCCTTGAACCATATGGTCTGCTGCATGCCAGGTACTACGTCTTGTTTCAGCCGCAAATTAGGCAGGAAGAAACTGTGTACTACGTCCTTGCTGTTGATGATCAGCAAAATTTCCTCGTCGACCGGAAAATGCATGTCGCCATCGGTGAGGACGATGTCGTCGGGCGTGTGTAAACGCTTGTCTTCGCCCGGATAGCGAACGTCCCAATTAAACTGCCGGCCGGTAACTTCGGCGGTGACGTCAATCGCGGGCTTGCGCATCTTGGCATCGGCCCAGGCGTTCATCTGATAAATCGCGATGAACAGCAGGGTGACCGCGGGCAAGATCGTCCACACGACTTCGAGCGTATGGCTGCCGTGCAAGAAAGCGACGGGCGTGGCGTTCGCTCGATGATTGTACTTCCACATGAAATAAGACAACGCACACTCCGTGGCAATGAAAATGATTCCGGTAAGCCAGAGAATGAACATGAACAACTGGTCGATCACCCGGCCATGTTCGGAAATGTCCCGCGGAAACCAATGGTTCACATGAGGCGCTACCAGGAATGTCAGCACGCCAAGCACCGGCACCAGCAAGAACAGTAAACTCCAGAATCGATTCAATGGTCACTCTCCTGCGGTCAACGCAGATTGTCAAAACCCTTGTTGTCGTTATTCGGGCAGAGCGTCTTATTGCGGATTTCAACGACTGCAATCGGCCACGGGGAATCCGTGGTCCGATACTGGCTCAATTCACTACTCCCACATTCAGCGGAGTTTCTTGAGGCCGGCTGGCCGGCTCGAACGGAAGCGAATGAACGTAGTCGACGATTTGCCAGATTTCCTCTTCCGAGAGTGTGCCTTGCGCGTCCGGTCTCGCAGGTCCGCCGGCAGGCATCGGCGTCCCAGGGATGCCCGCCGCAATGCGCCAAAAAAGATCGACCGGACGCCGACCGCCGCGGTACGTGCCGTCGCGAAGGTTGCGCGGAATGGCGTTACGCGGCGGCAAGAGCGAAGCAATCACTCTGCGGCGGTCCTTCAGCTCCTGGTTCATGCGATCCAGTTCAGCCACGGCAGAAGCAGATTCCTCGCCGTCATGATTCGACAGGTTCTTCTTTTGCTCCTCGATGTCAGTGACTAGCGCCTGGGTGTCGTCAAGGAACTGCTTGTTCGCTTTGCTCCAGTTGTCAAAGTCAGTCTGCTGGCCATCGCCGAGAGCCGTCGGACCGTGGCACTGAAGGCAATTCGCCCGCGTGCCGTAGAACAACTCGCGACCCTTGGCAGCCGATACAGCAATATCTTCCGCCGAGCGCTTTGCCGGTGGAATGAGGCCGTCGCTCGGTACTATTGTCTGTTCAGCAGTGTTTTGCCAACCGCTCACGACATCCGCCAACAACTCGCCCACGACGATCTCGCGCAGCTCGGCATCCTTCGACAGGTCAAACTCGTCCTCCGGATCGAGTTCCTCCGAGACATAGTTGACGAGGGCCGTTTCCATCTGTCCGCGCATGCTCAAATACTTCACGTATTCCACAAGTGCGGCAATCTCATCCGGCGGCAGCAGCGCGAACGACGGCATCGCCGTGCCTGGTATGCCATTGTGTAATATGGTCCGCAAATCGTCGTCCGTCGGCTCGGCCGCGGTGTACGTGCTCTTAAACTTGAAAATGCCCTGGCGGTAATCGCGGGGATACGGATTGAGGATCATCGCCGTTGGCCCCTGGCCATCGCCCGATATGCCGTGGCAATGAGCACAGTGGAGGCGGTACAGCCCGTGCTTGCCGTTTGTCGCCTGGCTCCATACTGGCCCAGCCGCCATGGCCAACTTGCGCGCATCAAGCCCTGTCTCGGGCCGAGCGTTCGGTTGATCCGGCGTACCGAACATCGCGCCTAAGATGTTGGCAATCGCCTGCTGATGATCTTGGCTGATCTGGTTTGCCACCATCTTGGAAGTATCCAGCCGAAACTGCGGAGGACCGCTCTCCGTGCAACCAACGACGGCCGTTGTGATAACCGTCATGCAAACCAATAAATAGGCAAGAAATGAACGACGTTGCATCGCGATAGCCGTTGATTACCACGGCTCCGAGAGAGCAGAGTGACAACTACAAATGGAAAGAAATAGTACTTACGCCAACCGATCCGGCGTGGGTGCCGGCGTTATGGATTGTTTGCTGCCCGGCCCTTAACCGCGCAAAGCCGACGCGGGCACGACGACTTTGATTTCTTTCACCTCATCCGGTTGAAGCGTGACCTTGAATCGGCCTTTTTTG
>JAKEGR010000183.1 GCA_022615465.1 Planctomycetota bacterium
ACAACACGCCCAGACCGGAATGTAGGAACGCTGTTTTTCCGACGCTCAAGGCGAGCCGGCTACGTTTTCTCGTCCACCAGTGCCAAGCCAGCCAACACCAGATGGGGCACGTGGCGCACCGACCACGGTTCATTGGTGGCCACCGACTTAGCGAGATGGGGCGAGGCACCGCCGGTGAAAAACAGATCAGGGGTTGCCTCTAGATCCGCGGATAGTTGATGCACCAGCTCGCGGATGGCGCCGACCGCGCCCCAGTACAGACCGGATTCAATCGCGGCCACGGTGGATTTCCCGAGCGGTTTGGGTCGTTGTGCGGAATCGGCCATCGTGACGCGGGGGAGCGCGTCGGTCTGTTCTTCAAGTGCTCGGGCTGCCATCTCGATTCCAGGCAAAATCGCGCCGCCGCGGAACGCGCCGACAGCATCGACCAGATCGACGGTAATCGCCGAGCCGGAATCGACGATGATCGCTGCCCGATCACGCTGGCGAAGCCGGTCGGCCGCCAGTGCGGCGAGCAAGCGGTCGATGCCCACTCGCTGTGGCTCCTCGACCAGGATCGGCAGCGGCAGATCGCGATAGGTGATCTGCCGTAGGGGCCACTGGCTCGCCGTTCGCTCCGCCAGGTCGCTCACGGTGCTTGTAAATGAATTGGCCGCACCGCGATGAACGCTTGCTACGAGCCACAGCGATCTACTTGCCACGTACCTGGCACACCATGCCGCGAGTTGCGGAACTTCGAAACTGCCAGAGTGATCATGAACTGGCAGGTCGAGCGTTTCGCTCGGATCGGGAATCTGGGAGGCCCCGATCCGTCGCGCAGGCGACGCGGTCGCTCCGCGGCCTCCGCGATCAAACCGTCCCAGCTTGATCCGGCTATTACCGATGTCGACGGCGATCAGCGAAGTGTCCAATTCTGGCATGGGTTGCACGAACAGATCGGCTCAAGATCATCCACCGCCGCTGCAAGGCTCGCTGACCTCGGCCAACCGTGCCGGCTCCCTTGGTAAACGATGGATCGGGCGGACCCTTTTGTCCTTCCTTTATCGTTGCCGCTGTTCCTCGGCGAGCAGGCGGGCTGCGTCCTCGTCGGAAAGGTTTTCGATTTCGGCCAGCAGGGCCGCGAGTTCCGCATCATTATCGCTACCGTTTACCGAAGAAGCCGAGGCATCGTTCAGGTCGTAAGCAGTCTGAGCCGCTTCCGCAGTCGCACCTCCGCCGGTGGATTGCTCGGCCAGGTAGCGAGCCAGCGCGGCGGGCGTCGGATAGTTCCAAGCAACGATCGGCGGCAAAGGCACGCCAAACTCGCGTTCCAGTTCGGCGCTAAGCTCGACGGCCGCGAGCGAATCAACACCCAATTCAGCAAACGGTCGATCCCGTGACATTTCGGCCACATCAAGGCCCAACCTCGCAACGAGCCATCCCAGAAGCCAGGTCTCGATCTGTTCGGCCGTGCGGTCGAGGGCGACGCTGGCGGCGACGCCGCCCACTGGGGAAGTGGATCGTCTCTTGCGGTGGGTCTTCGAAGGATGAGGAATCGAGGCGCCGCTGGCGACCGGTGCGTCAGGAGCGGCCTTGGTTGCCGACTCGCCATTTCTCCGCCACGCCACGCCCTCGCCGTGGAGCTGCACATCGACGCGGCCATTGGTGGACGACGGCATTTCGGCCTCGGCGACTTCTGTTCGACCGTATGCCGGATTCGTCCAGGAATGGACAACTTTCAGTTCGCCGGCCAGATATTGATCGCGGCACAAATTGCGCTGCACCTTGCCGCTCGAGGTAATCGGTAGCGAGGTCTGGCGGATCAGCACGATCGCGCAAGGATCCAACTCATGCTGTTCGACGATCGCCCGGCGGATTGCCTGCACAATCTGCTGATGATCGGACCCGCGGTATTGGCGATCGATCTGGTGGACGACGCCGAGCCGCTCATCATCGCCGTGAACCAGCGCAAAAGCCGCACCCGGCAGCACGGCGGGATGCGCCTCCTCGGCCGACTGCTCGATATCCTGCGGATAATGGTTGCGGCCGCGGATAATAATCACGTCTTTCACTCGGCCAGTAACAAACAGTTCGCCCTCGCGGAAAAAACCCAGGTCGCCTGTCCGCAGGAAGCGGCCTTCATGGCCCTCGACGCGGGCGCCAAAATCGCTCTCGGTTTCTTCGGGTCGGTTCCAATATCCTTGGGTGACCGACGGACCTTGCACCAGAATCTCGCCGACTTCGCCCTCGGGACATTCCAGGCCGGTTTCAGGACTGACGATGACCAGTCGATGGTCCGGCATGGCTTGGCCGCAGCCCACCAGCCGATGCACCATCTCAGCCGGCTCGCCACAGGTCGGCACGACTCGGTGCTCGGCCAACGCCGGGCGATTGACGGCCAGGACCGTTGGTTCGTCGCGGAAATCAGGACCGGCCGCGAGCAGCGTCACCTCCGCCAATCCATAGCACGGATAAAACGCCTTCGAGTGAAATCCAGCCACTCGGAAGGCCTCGGCAAAGTGGTGCAGCGTTTCGACGCGAATCGGCTCGGCACCGCAGAACGCCAACCGCCAGTGGCTCAAATCGAGTGTGGCTCGCTCGTCGGGGGTCGTGCGACGCACGCAGTATTCGTAGGCAAAGTTCGGCGCGCCGCTGACTGTTGCATGGTACTTGTGAATTGTCTGGAGCCATCGCATCGGACGCTGCAGGAACGCCGTGGGTGACATCAGGATGCTTCGGCCACCCATGTAAAGCGGCATGAGCACCCCGCCGATCAGCCCCATATCGTGATAGGCAGGAAGCCAAAACACGCCCGTCGACGACACCCGATCCTCTTCCATTTCGCCAATGCCGAACGACTGCCGAATGCACTCAAGGTTGTTCAACAAATTGGCGTGCGAAACCATGACGCCCTTCGGATCGCTGGTCGATCCGGAAGTGTATTGCAGAAACGCCAGGTCATGCTCGTGATCGTTTGGCCGCTCCCAGTGATCGGTCAGAGCGTCGTGGAGTTGATCGGTGGCAATCCAAAGGCTCGTGGCCGCATCGGCCGATAGCAGGTTCGGGTCGAGCGTGGCGAGTGTTTGCGAGGTCGACAAAGCAACGTGTGCGTCGCAATCGGCCGCGATCCGATTCAGTCGCGGCAGCGGACGCTTCGGTTTCGGATACGTGGCTGGAACTGCCACGATGCCGGCATATAAGCAGCCGAAAAACGCCGCAATGAAATCCAAACCGGCCGGGTAGACCAGCAAGGCCCGGTCGCCCGGCTTCAACTCAAGCTGCAGCCTGGCGGCGATCGCGCGGGCGCGCCGATCAAGTTCCGAAAAAGTGATTTCCGTCGTGCCATCGCGATCGTCGACGAAAGCATAAGCGATGCCGTCAGGCTGCTCAGCAGCCTGGCTGACCAGGACATCAATCATGGTTCCGTCAAAGGACGTGCGTTGCATCGTACAGAAAATCCTGAAAACAAACTGAACGGCGGAAGCCGAGGAGCATTCGCGTAGAATCCCGCTAACTCGCCCAGACGCCCACGCGGATTAGCTCAATTCCGCACCAGTCTATCCGCCCACGGGGACCGATCCACTACACGGACGCCTCCTTGCGACACCGCCCAGAGACCCGGCGTGGCACGGTCATCTGGAATAGTATGGTAACTCGTGTATTCTAGGTGGTTCCCGGAGGGGCCGAAAGGGCCTGCCAAGCCCCCCGCCACTCCTTCCTGGCAACGGGCAGGTCGTGCCGGTTCAAACAATCGCGAGGATTGATTCGTCCGTATCACATCTCTCGTATGTACAATGGTTTAGGTGTCGTTCCATGTGTTGCGTACGATTCCCTTTTCGGCAAGGGAATCATGGCAGATTGCGAGCAAATCCTCGTGCCCTCTTATCTCTACCAGGATCGACCTGATAATAACGTCTGTGCCGGTATCCGACTGGTGTGTCTTCCCCATGCAGGGGGGGGTACGGCGGTTTACCACCGTTGGCGGCACCTCGTGCCGCCCAGGATCGAAGTGATCCCCGTTTGCTTGGCGGGGCGGGAAGGCCGAATCGCTGAATCCCCTTGCACCGACCTGCGGGCTGTCGCCCTGGCCATTGCCGAGGAATTGGAGCCTCGGCTTGATCGACCTTGGGTGCTTTTGGGCCACAGCATGGGAGCCTGGATTGCGTTTGAAGTGGCGCGAGAGCTGCGCCGCCGAGAAGCACGGCTGCCTTCGTTGCTCGTCGTGGGAGCCAGCCGCGCGCCCCATGCAACGAAATCCGATGAGCGTTTGCACCAACTCCCGGAGGATGATTTCCTGACCACCCTTGACCAGCGTTACGATGGCATCCCGCCGGCAGTGCGGAACAGTAAGGTGTTGCTGCGCATGTTGCTGCCGATGCTACGGGCGGATGTGCAAATGGTGGAGACCTACCAGTATCGCGAGGAGCCACCGCTCGCAGTGGACATGTTGGCACTGGCCGGCATCGAGGATCCCGTCGTTTCCGTTGCCGAAATTTCCGAATGGCGACGACACACGGCCGGATCATTTGCCAGCCGATTGTTGCCCGGTGGACATTTCTTTTTGTTTCGAGGCCCGGATCAAGGGGACGCATTGGCTTCCGTGACAGAACCGCAAGTCCAACAGCCCTCGCCTGCCCTGCAAATGATTATTGCCCGTTTGGAACAACTCGCGCCCACTGAGCAGGGCCAGCAATGACACAACCGGATGACTGTCGCCATGGCACTTCGTCGGCCTGAGTCTTACGAACCGATTCCATTACCGGCGGACGAGGTCCACGTTTGGAACGTCCCGATTCCCAAGCAGATGGCGCCAGGTGATGAACGATGGACGCTCCTTCGCCGCGATGAGCAAGAACAGGCCGAATGCTTTCGGGTCGAGGACGCGCGGCATCGGTTTATTGCAGGTCGGTCGGCACTGCGAAGAATTCTTGGACACTACCTCGGCCTGTTGCCACAGGATGTTGAGTTGGATGATGATCCGTATGGCAAACCGCGGCTTGCCCCATCGCAGCACGGCATCCATCTGGCCTCGGAAGTGCGATTCAACGTCGCCCATTCAGGCGAGTTGGCATTGGTGGCAGTCGCATTGGGGTGCGAGGTGGGAGTCGATGTGGAGCGACTTCGGCAGGTCAAGCATGTGGAACAGTTAGCCCGCCGCTTTCTGCATCCCGCGGAGGCAGATTCTGTGATGGAAGCCGATGTTCCGGCACGAGCGAATGCGTTCCTCCGCTGTTGGACGCGGAAGGAAGCCGTGCTCAAGGCAATCGGCGCTGGAATTCATTTTCCGCTCGACCGGTTCCATGTGCTGGTGAATGAACAGGCAGCCGCATGGGTCGAGTTGCCGGCGTGGAAAAAATTTGCGTTGACGCGTTGTTGGCTTGTGCCAATGGAGCCGTCGGCAGATTATACCGCGGCGGTGTCATGTGTTGGCAGCGAGCGTCGGGTGCGTGCTC
>JAKEGR010000184.1 GCA_022615465.1 Planctomycetota bacterium
ACGCGGCGAAGTAGAGGCACGCGGCCAGAAGGTCGCGACCACTGCTCCGGCGGCAAACAGGCCGGCCACGACAAGCATCACTCGCCGCAGGAGACGCCGCCGATCGATCTCCGCACGGATGGCCGGCTCCAGGGGATTGCTCAACTGGGCGAATCCCGATTCCGCGAGCGGACGGTATTCGTAAGCCCACAATTGCCACGCCTGTCTAGGCGTCAGGGCGTCGATCTGTCGCTCCATTTGGGCGGCTTGGACTTCGGGGTTGAACTTCGGAAGCATCGGCTCGGTCCACCAACTCCAGGCCGTAAATGCCGCCAGCACGCTGGTGACTAGCAAGCAGAGCGTGAGGATCCCTTGTCGCGCGCCCCAAGTTGCGGCTGATCGCGTCGGCCCGGCGGCTTCCTGGGGCAAGTGGCGTAACAGGCGCAGGGGCGGTACGTCGATTGCCAGACCGCAAGGGCAGGCGACCCGGCGTCCAGCTTGTCCGGCTTCGACCGGCACATTGGCACCACATTCACAACGGACAAGGTATCGTGCCATTTCGATCACCAACCACCACGAATGGAATATGACAACCGCCGCAAGTCTTTTTCGGACATAGACATCCGGCGACAACACCACCGCGGCGTCGGTCAGCGTCTCGACAGGGACGACTCCCGTGACAAGCTGCCGACGCGGCCGGGTATGTCCTATCGTAAGGATTTTTACCTCCTTGCCTATGGACTCGGTTGTAAGGGTGTTTAGAATTGAGAGGTTACCCTCCCAAAGTTACGGCAACATCCCGCGTTGATGGACGCACCGCCGGGGAAAGCCGTGGGGATGGTCGATCGCAGGGTGCTGGCACTCTGCCTGGGATTGACGAGGGTCTGGGCGTTATGTCGCGAGTCCATCGACATCAGGACGCGGCTACTGGACCTGAGGCCGATCTTTTTTGCGCGGACGATGGCCTTCGTCCGTCGGTATCACTTGGTTTGTATTTCGATGCCGTGGCCGCGCGCGAAGCCGATTGCCGGATGGGATTTCACGCGATCGGATTTCCATGGCGCTCGGGTCGCACTCGAACCAACCCATAAGGTGTATCGATTCGGCAATGGTTGCAGCCAGGCGTTTTAATTTCACTCAGCGCTATCTTTTACCAAATGGCGCGAGTGCGAAAACACGTGGGCTGTTGGTGTTAGAATTAGTTAACCTCGGCGCCTGTTCTGGCGCGTCAACTGAAGGGGAATGCCTGCATCGCATCGGCAAGCGGTCATTCGAAAGGCAAATTGATCGGCGCTCGTTGGTCTGACGTGTCTCTCAGGGGGCCTTATACCTACCAAGGCACCTGCACGCGGATCGGTAGCGAGTCACGGCGATCGATGCCATCGGCTGTTGCTAAAGTGTCGTGCTCGGCGTTTTCCGGTGTCTGTTTTGTCACGCACAATACGTAATTGGTAGGAGCGAAAAAGTTGTACGATTCACTCTTGGATCACGATCTGGATGAAGAAGTTGCCGTCAGTGATGTTGCGGCGGAGTTGGACGACAAGCCGCTACTGGACGAAGACGATGAAGACACGGAACTGACGGCTCAAGAAAATGAGGGCGAGGGAACTGAGGCGGATGATCAAGACCCGGATGCGGACAGTCTTCTCGAGGGGACCGGCGTCGAGTCCTGGTCGGACGATCCCGTGCGAATGTACCTGACGCAGATGGGCGAAATTCCGCTGCTGACGCGGCAGGAAGAAATCTACCTCGCCCGCAAGATCGAGCTTACTCGTGCGGCCTTCCGCCGCAAGCTGTTGTGCTGCGATTATGTGATCCGCAGCGCCATCAAGGTATTGCACCGGGTCCATCGTGGCGAGCTGCCCTTCGACCGCACGGTGCAAGTCTCGGTGACCGACCGTCTGGAGAAGGAACAAATTCTGGGCCGGCTGCCTCAGAATCTGGCCACTTTGGATCGGCTGCTCGAGTGCAATGCGGAGGACTATCGGATCGCCACCAGCAAGACGTACCGGGCGGCCGAACGCAAGGCTGCCTGGAAGCGGCTGAGTCAGCGGCGCTGTCGCGTCGTGTTGCTGGTGGAAGAGCTTGGTTTGCGGACGCAGCGGATCGAGCCGATGATTGCCCAGCTAGAGCAGTTCAGCCAGCGGATCGACCAGCTCAAGTCTCATTTCGAACAGATGAAGAAGGAAAAGAAGCCGGCCTCGGAGCGGAAGCCGCTGTTGGTCGAGTACCGCAACATCCTGCGCGCCCTGCAGGAAACGCCGTCGAGTCTGCGGAACCGGATCAGCGACATCAAGCGGGTTTACACGGAGTATCAGCAGGCCAAGCGCGGCCTTTCCGAAGGCAACTTGCGGCTGGTGGTCTCGATCGCCAAGAAATACCGCAACCGCGGCCTCAGCTTCTTGGATTTGATTCAAGAAGGGAACGCCGGCCTGATGCGGGCGGTTGACAAGTTCGAGTATCGCCGCGGCTTCAAGTTTTGCACCTACGCCACATGGTGGATTCGCCAGGCGATTACGCGCGCCGTGGCCGACCAGAGCCGCACGATCCGCATTCCGGTCCATATGGTCGAAACGATGAGCCGGGTGCGGAACGTATCGCGGCAATTGTTGCAGCGGCTGGGACGGGAGCCGTCGATCGAAGAAACGGCGAAGGCCGCCGATTGCACGATCGAAGAAGCCCGCCGGGTGCTGGCCATGAGCCGGTATCCGATCAGCCTCGACCGGCCGGTCGGCAACAGCGAAGACAGCCACTTCGGCGACCTGCTTCCCGATTCGGGCGTGGAAAGCCCGGCCATCGGGGCGTCGCACGAGATGCTCCGCGGCCAGATCACGAAGGTTCTCAAGACGCTCAGTTACCGCGAGCGCGAAATCATCAAGCTCCGTTACGGCCTGGGCGACGGCTACAGCTACACGCTGGAGGAAGTCGGCCATATTTTCAAGGTCACCCGCGAGCGGATTCGGCAAATCGAGGCCAAGGCCGTCCGCAAGCTGCAGCAACCCAACCGCCAGGGCGAACTGATCGGGTTCTTGGATTGACGACCGCGATTCTGCCGCGTCGCTTGCGACGCGTGACCGAACCGGGGCGTGGCAACGCGCCCCGGTTTTTCGTGCGCCCAATTGGCTTCCATTTGGCCGAGGGCATTCAGCGGCCGATGATTGGAACACGCGGCCCGCGTTGTGCCGATCCGTGCTGCTTCCGTGCCGCGCGTAGCAACAGGACGCCCAGCAATCCCAGCAGTACGATCCAGGAAATCCCTGAAACGTAGTCGACGCCAAACTCAGTCTGTATCGTCGCCAGATGTTCCGGCATCGCCGGGTTCTTGAACATGAGCGCCATGGTCAGTACCGCGAGCGTTCCGGCTCCTGCGGAAGCGATGAGCACGATGCCGACTTCACGCTTCCAGCGACGCTCAGGAGACAAGACCCGCCCGATCGACAGAAACACCGACGCCGGTAGCAATCCGAAACTGAGGACCAGCCATTTTGCCAACTCGTCCGGTGCCCACATGAATGCCGTCAAACAGGTTGTTTGGAAGAAGAAGCCTGACAAAAC
>JAKEGR010000017.1 GCA_022615465.1 Planctomycetota bacterium
CCGATGATGATGCCTCCGGCCAACCCAATGATGCCGCCCATTGCGTGGACGACACCGGAGCCGGCAAAGTCGACGGCCCCATGCCCCAAGCTCCAGTTCTTGCCGGCCTGACTGAGCCACCCGCCGCCCCACACCCAATTGGCGTAGAGACAGTACGGCAAGGCGATCCACAGGCCGTAGAGAGAAAAATTCTTCCAGGCCCAACGTTCAGCCATGACGCCGGTGGGAATGGTGGCCGTGGTGTCCATGAACACCATCATGAAAAAGAACAGCGCGAGTACGCTGACATCTTCCATGCCGTAAAGGCACCAGCCCTTGGTGCCGAGGATACCATACTTGAAGACGCCCGCCTCTCCGACAAGCCCCCAGCCGTCGTTGAGCAATGACAAGCCTGGGCCGAGCGACGCATACCAGCCTGGCGGCACCGGGCCGTTCCACCAGTTGCCCCAACCCAGCGCAAAGCCGTAGACGTAAAATGCAAAGCAGCCGAGCGGATAGATCATAAAATTCATCGCAAACGTGTGGGACGAATTTTTTGCGCGACATAAGCCGCCTTCCACCATGGCGAAGCCGGCCTGCATGAACATGACCAGGAATCCGGCCACCAAGACCCACGCCATGTTGATCGAGAACAGATTGTGGGCGATGCGATCGTACAGCTTGGAGGGCGACATCGCAGCGGGATCGTTGTCGCCGACGGGGCCAGCCGAGGGCGTGGTCCAATAGCCGGCAGCGGCACCGGTGGCATCGGGCCATTTGGGGGCGTCCTTTTCATTCACCGTGCCGTCGGCGTTGGTGTCGGTTGCGCGACCGTCGAAGTAATCAGGCAAACTGGGCGTTGGCGCAGCCGTCGCTCCCGCGGCTGAGACAGGCTCGGTGGTGGCCGCCTCTTGCGCTCTTGTCCAATTGCCGGCGAAACCACCCACCGCGATCGCAGCCCCAACGAACAGCAGCGGCCGCCAGAATGCACGTCCTTCGAGTTTCATCTTTCGACCCATGACAACCGCCTCCAATTTTTCCGGAAGGAAGAAATTCGCGTTACGCACGATGAGTCCGCCATGTGGAACGCGATAGCCGCGGACGTGCCAGTCTGGGCGTTAGAGCAAGCGGCGTGCCAGAAAGGGCGCGACTGTGTAAGAGCCGCTTTTTTTCGCGTTTCATAGATGTGATGAAGCCGTTTGGCAAGCGGCTGCGGACAGGTATCGCCCAAATCGCGGGCACGGCCTGCCGCGTAAGCGGGCGAAGAATTACCAGGCGCGGAGCGCGGCGCCGAGCAGCGGAGCCAAGAGAGAGACCGTCAGCAGCGCGACTGGATACACGGCCACATAGGCGGCAGCGGGCGCGGAGCTGTCCGCCAGTTTGGTGACGGCGCCGAGGCCTGGGGTGCAGGTCATTGCGCCACAGATGGAGCCGAGCGAAGTGAGCGCGTCCCAGCGGAAACCATACCGCGCGAGCAGGTACGCCACGAAAAGCGGAACCGCAGTCACGAGAACCGCGGCCAGCAACAGCCCCGGACCATTGTCCCGAACGACCGAGAGGAAGTTCTTGCCAGCGATCATTCCGGCGTTGCCGAGAAAAAGAACCAGTCCGAGTTCGTTCATGAACATGCGTGCCGCGACCGGCATGCGAAAGCTGACTGACCCAATGCGGCCGAAGTGGCCGGCAATGAGTCCGGCCAGCAGCGGCCCGCCCGCCATGCCCAACTGAACCGTCAAGCCGCCCGGCAAATGGATCGGCATGCTGCCGACCGCCAGGCCCGCGAGCAGTCCCGCGCCGAGGGGCAGGAAACGGGTCTCGTTGAGTCGTTCGGGCCGAAGGCCGACTGCTTCGGTGACTCGTTGACAATCGGCGCTGTCCCCCACGATGCGGATTTCATCGCCAAACTCGAGCGCTGTGTTTCCGGAGGGCACAAATTCGAAATCATCTCGCCAAATGCGGGTGATGGTGACGCCATATCGCTCGCGAAAGCGGAGCTGGGCCAGGGTTTTTCCGCAGATTGCATCCTCGGTGACGACCAACGTGCCGGAGGTAATCACCGAGCGAGGTTCCTGAAAACCCTCGGCGCGAGGGCCCAACAGCATCTCCATTTTTCTCAGTTCCGCTTCAGTCCCGACGACACGCACATGCTGGCCTTCGTACAAATGCGTATTGGCCTGGGCGGGCATCGCGACGAACTGATCGTAGACGCGCGAGATGACGGCATCGGACAGACGCATGGTTTCGATGTCGCGAATCGTCTTCCCGTTCGCCTGGGGATTGGTAATCGCGATCCAGGCCACCTCCACCGCGGGGAGGCCGTTGTCGGCTTTGGCGGCGATCGCTTCCTCGCGCAAGTCGATCCGCAGCAACCGGGGAACGAGCTGCACGAACAGGATCACGCCGATGACGCCAAACGGATAGGCCACGCCGAAGCCGACGGAGATGTTGGGATCGTTGACGGCCTGGAGCGAGGCGGCCAGGGCGGGGGTTGAAGTCAGTGCGCCGGCATAGATGCCGGTCGCGAGGGCGGCTTCGAGGCCATAGAGCTTCGAAAAAACGTAATCAGCCCCCCAGGCGGCCGCCAAGGTAACGAGCGCCAGCAGCAAAAATGACCAGCCATGGCGACGGATGGTCCGCAGAAAATGCGGTCCAGCTTGCAGGCCCACGGCGTAGACAAACAGCGCAACGCCCACATCGCCAAGCACTTCGGGCAAGTGAATGCCCAAGTGCCCCAAGGCCATCGCCACGAACAAGATGCCAGACGTGCCCAACATGATCCCGTAGAACTCGAAGTTCCCGAGCAGTTGGCCCAGCGCAATCACAATCGCCAGGGTGAGGAGCGGCTGTTGATTCAGCAGACTGGTGAGACTGTCTAACATGGACCACTTGATGGCGGGGCGCGCATCGCAATCACGCTGTTCCGGTCGTGAAGTTGCCGGTCACGGACGGCTCTCGGCAACTGGTTACTTGATGAACAGCATTTCCTGGTAGGTGGGGAGCGGCCACAGATCATCGGCCACCCAGCCTTCCAGATCGTCGGCATATTTCCGAACCATGTTCATCGCGGGCAGCACGTCGCTCGAACAGTATTTGGCGGTTGCCAGCACCTTGCCATGGGATGCGTTGTTGATCGCCATTTGCAGCACCGAGATGCTGTCTTGCAGCGACTTGACCAGGCCGGTGATTTTGTCGAGCGTATCCGTGTCGAAGTCATAGCCGACCAGCTTCAAGTTGGCACAGGTGGAAGCAAGCTCGTTCTGGTAACGAATGGAAGCCGGGAAGATCATCGTCTTGGCCATTTCAAGCGTCAGATGGGCCTCGGTGAACACCGTTTTGCTGTACTGCTCCAGGTAGATCTCCACGCGGCTTTCCAACTCGCGTTCGGAGAGGACATGGTACTTGGAAAACAATGCTTTGAACTCTTTATTGTCCAGGTGAGGCAGGGCGTCGACCGAAGTCTTGAGGTTTAACAGCCCGCGTTTCTCGGCTTCCTTGTGCCAGGTTTCCGAGTAGCCATCGCCATTGAAAATGATCGCGCCACACTCGGTGGCGATTTCCTTCAACAGCGATTGGATCGCGGCATTGAGCTTGCTCGGATCGCGCGCCACGGCCTGTTCGAGCTTCGTCGCACAGTAGTCGAGAGACTCCGCCGCGATCGTATTCATGGCCACGAGCGGGCCGGCAATCGATTGATTGGACCCCACGGCCCGGAACTCAAACCGGTTGCCGGTGAACGCGAACGGGCTGGTGCGGTTGCGGTCGCCGGCATCCATCGGCAAAGGCGGCAAGATGTCGACGCCCACTTCCAAGGTGCCCTTGTTCAGCGACGAACTGGCTCCGCCCTTCTTGATCTGCTCGAACACATCGGTCAGTTGATCGCCGAGGAAAATCGAGAGGATCGCCGGCGGCGCTTCGTTGGCGCCAAGCCGGTGGTCGTTGCCGGCCGTGGCCACGACTGCCCGAAGCAACGCCTGATACTTGTACACGGCACGGATGACGGCAGCACAAAAAACCAGGAATTGGGCGTTCTCGTGCGGCGTATCGCCCGGGTCGAGCAAATTGCCCTGGGTGGCGCTGCCGAGCGACCAGTTAAGGTGCTTGCCTGAACCGTTAATGCCGGCAAAGGGCTTTTCGTGGGTCAGGCAGGCCATGCCGTACTTTTCGGCCACCCGCTTGAGCGTACTCATCACCAGTTGTTGATGATCGTTGGCCAGATTGGCCGACTCGTAGACCGGCGCGATCTCATACTGGGCGGGGGCCACTTCGTTGTGGCGGGTTTTTACCGGGACACCCAATTTGAACAGCTCGCGTTCCACCTCCAGCATGAAGGCCAGCACGCGTTCGGGAATCGCGCCAAAGTAGTGATCTTCGAATTCCTGTCCCTTGGGCGGCTTGGCGCCAAACAGGGTGCGGCCGGCCGTCAGCAGGTCGGGCCTCGCAAAGAAGAAGTGCCGATCGATCAGAAA
>JAKEGR010000185.1 GCA_022615465.1 Planctomycetota bacterium
ATCACCGAGGGGGGGCAAACGGTTTGGCGGGACGGTGCCGCGTGTGGCGACGTACGCGGCATCGCCTCCGCACAAGCCCAAGACGAATGGGTTTTCTTCGAGACGGGATCCGGCAATTACCGTTTCCAGGTTTCACCCTGAGTCGGTGTTGGAAGACGAATACAATCGCGGAGCCGAAACACCCGAACCGTAGTCGCTACCTGCCCGTTGAAAAAGGAGACAGGCACGACGCGCGACCACATCATCACACTGAGGCGATTTTTCAAGCGTTCCGCGAGCCAGTCCCCTTTTTCAACAGTCGCTACGCTTCCGTTGCACCCGATGGATCGCGGAAGCGGTAGCCGATGCCGCGGACGGTTTCAATCAGTTCAGCATGCAAGTTCAGTTTCTTGCGCAGCGAGCGGATGTGGACATCGATCGTCCGCTCCAAAACGAGCGAATCGCCGCCCAGGGCGGCGTCGATCAGTTCCGAGCGAGAGTAGACCCGGCCCGGTTGGCGGATGAGGGCTTCCAGCAGTCCAAATTCGCTCCGTGTGAGGTCGATGCCCCGCTCGTCCACCGTTACGCAATGCCGCTCGCGGTCTACCATCACGCCCTGGCTCACCAGCACGCTGCCGCTAGAGCTGTTGCCGTCGCGACGGCGTAGCAGCGCGCGGATTCGTTCGAGCAGCACCTTCACGCTGAACGGCTTCGACACGTAATCATCGGTGCCAACCGAAAAACCGACCACCTGATCGGTTTCCTCGCTCTTGGCGGTAAGCATCAACACCAGTGTGTTCCGCGTGACGGGATCGGCCCGCAGGCGGCGACAAATCTCCAGGCCGTCGACCAGCGGCAGCATCAGATCGAGCACGACCAAGTCGGGCGAACGAAGTTTCGCCTGGTGCAAACCCTCCTGGCCGTCGTTCGCCACGATGGTTTGGTAACCGTCTTGGCGCAGGTTGTAATCGAGTACGTCGGCCAGCGAGCGGTCGTCTTCCACAATGAGTATTTGAGCTTTGGACATCGTCATCGAATTCCGCTCGTCTTGTTTTTCCGGCGTCCTCGCGTTCGATATGCTCCGGCAAATCAAACAGCGATCCCGCTTTCACGCCCTCGCCCTCCGGCAGAGGTTGGGTGTGGGAGAATGAAATGGGGAGCTTTTCTTAGCGGTCCCTTACAGGGAGCGGAATGACCCTTTGAAATGATGCCGGGCAATTTCTCCATCCACCAGGTAAATCACGTCTTCCGCGATATTCGTGGCGCAGTCGCCGATGCGTTCGACATGGCGGCTGACGGAAAAAAACTGGAGAGCCACCTCCACCAGATTCGATTGGGACCGCATAATTTCGCACAGATCGCTAATAATTTGTCGGTTATAGTCGTCCACTTCGTTGTCACGGCGACACACGTCGCGGGCCAAATCAACATCCAGATCAACAAACGCGTCAAGCGCGTCGTGAACCATATCGGAAGCCTTTTCGAACATCCGTTCCAGTTTCTCTGGGATGTCGAAGTCTGGATGTTCAGCGATTGACGCGGCCCGTTCGGCAATATTGACGGCCAGGTCGGCGATCCGCTCCAACTCAGTATTGATTTTGAGAACCGTTGCCGCGCGGCGCAGATCGACAGCCACCGGCTGGTGAAGCGCTAGGATTTTCAAGCACTCCTCTTCGATTCGCACTTCGAGTAGATTGATCTCCGGCTCGTTGGTGATGACATCCTTCGCCACGTCGGCACGTCGCTCGACCAAGGCCTGGCATGCCTTGGCGATCATCACTTCGACGCGTGACGATTGCGCCAGGATTTCTCGCTCAATGGATTCCAGATCACGTTCCAAATGCTTCGACATCGCCGTTAACCAAATCTGCCTGTGATGTAGTCCTCGGTCTGCTTCCGAGTGGGATTCGTAAAGAGTTCGTTCGTCAGGCCCGTTTCAATCAATTCGCCTTGGTAGAAAAATGCCGTTTGATCCGACACGCGGGCGGCCTGCTGCATGTTGTGCGTGACGATGACAATCGTGTAGCGATCTCGCAACTCGAAAATCAGATCCTCAATGCGCGACGTCGATGCCGGGTCGAGCGCCGAGGCCGGCTCGTCCATCAGCAGCACATCGGGATCGGTGGCCAGTGCCCGAGCGATGCACAACCGCTGCTGTTGACCTCCCGACAGTTGTAAAGCGGAGTCATCGAGGCGATCTTTCACTTCATCCCACAACGCGGCACGCTGCAACGACTTTTCGACGATTTCATACAGCACATTCTTGCCGCGAATTCCCGCCACGCGAGGCCCATAGACCACGTTCTCGAAAACCGACTTGGGGAACGGGTTCGATTTTTGGAACACCATGCCGACACGTTTGCGCAGCGTGACGACATCAACCTTCGGCCCGAGAAGCTCGCGGCCATCGAGCAGAATCTCCCCCTCAACGCGTGTCTCGTCGATCATGTCGTTCATGCGATTGATGCACCGCAAGAACGTGCTCTTACCACAGCCTGAGGGACCAATCAGGGCCGTGACACAATGCTGCGGGATATCGAGCGTGACCTGGTCCAGCGCACGCGTCTCGCCGTAGTAAAAGTTCAAGTTCCGGACCGAGACCTTGGGCATGTGGCGCGCCATGTCGTCGGCCGTTCGCACGGGACGGTCTCGATGAAAGGAACGTGGGCGTTCAGTCATGGCGGGGCGCTGAATAGTGGTTTCCTGCATTTGATTGTACTCGAAGCTTTCGCTAGCGAGTAACCGTCGCATAATGCTGTCCTACCCAATCCTACCAACGAATATGCCGTC
>JAKEGR010000186.1 GCA_022615465.1 Planctomycetota bacterium
AATCAGTCATTGACGCGAATGGTAAGTAGTAGGGTGGGTGGTTCTGTCGGCAAAACCAACGTGTCACTCGCTCAATCCCTTGCTGCCGACAGATTCACCTACCTGATACGAATGGCCCTGTCGAGAGCGTAAGTCGTTGTAACGTAAGGTTAAGCCGTGCTGTCACACAAACGCTGCTGCGTTGCCGCAAATCACAGGTTCATAGGCAAGTTTCACTCGCCGCTGTTTCGCGAGAGGTGTTTTGTCGACCCTGTAATGGGTCGTTTGCAACCATTGATTGGACAGCGTTGCTTAGTTGCTTGGGCGACGCTCTTTACGACAACGACAGTGCCGTTCTTTCCTGACGCCTTTTCTGCCCGCAGTGAGGGCCATCATGCCAACCATAACCATCAACACAAGATACCGCATGTGAATCACTCTTCGAAGACGAGTATCGAACTGATTGCCAGGCGTGGCAATGCCACGGTAACCTGCGTGGCCGATGTTTCTCGCGACGTGGTAAACCGAACGGGCCCGCGGGTTGAATCGGTGTCCGATGTGTCTGCTGTTACGCGGCGAACATCTGACCAGGGTACGCGGACACGAACGGCGACATCGTTTGCCGGTATTACCTTGTCTTCAAACGACGACAGGCGTTGAATGTTGAGATTGTAGAGATGGACGATCGTGCGCGATGGCTGATCATGCACAGTTGCACGGACGGTTGGTGGGCCGTCGATGACGACGGATGGTATTCCGATGGCTGTGCGAACTTGTGTCAGCCAATCCGTTTTGTCGGCGGTCACGATGTAGCCGCCGGATTGTTCGAACTCGTCGGCAACTGCCTTTTCGGCTGGCGTGAAAACGGAACGCGATTCAACGACGAGTACGGAAGTGTTTCCATGCAATTCCGGCGATTTGAAATCGTCTTCGCAGATTACGCGGTATTGAATGTTGGCCTTGGTGAGGGTGGCAGCGAGGTCGGACACCGTGCAGTGTTCGGTTTCGAGCCAACGGCGAAACGGTAGGAATAGGATGGCATCGCTTCGAATTGGGGCGTCGTTCAACAGTGCTTCGTTGAGACGCAAGAAGTCAGCTTGGGGGCGGACTGCGGCGATCATGCGAGTACGCTGGTCTTCTGGCCAGGTGGGCCACGAAAGGTAAGAAGCGTTGTGGGCGGCCGCTTCGGCCATCGCTAGCCGCGTGAGGTGTGGGGCCGTGTGATAGTCGGCGTTGGCGATCGTCGCTGCAACCACGGGCTTGCCGTGACTGATGGCGTGCAGCTGTTGGTACGTGGGGCCGTATTCCAACGTCTTGCCATTTGCTTCGGTGCGTGGCTGGGTGGCCATGTCCTCGACGACGACGAAATCTTCCGCCTTACTCAGTTCGTAAATGCTGTAAGCGTACAAGCGGCTTTGGGAGAACAAGACGCCAGGTGAGTTAAGGCTGTTGTTGCAGGTGATGAGGGCATGCGGGTTGATCGTGCGGGCGAAGTCGCGGATTTCATTTAGAAAATCGCGGGCAATCGTGGCGCGAAACTGACGAAAGTCGTTGGGCTGCGAGCCGGCGATCTTGCGAATGGCCTCGAAATCGTTGACGTCAATATTCTTTAGGGCGGGAATGGACGACTGCGCCTGTTTGGCGAAGTGTACCATGCAGTGTGGGCAGTAGCAGCCTTGCGGATGCATGGTCGGGTTATCAAAGAATATGCCGTCGTGGTTGGTTTCGAGTTGGTAGCGAACCATGGCGCGTTGGTAGGCTCGCCAGTCGGGATTATTCATGCAGGCTGGTTCGTAGTCGCCGCCGTACCAAGATTTCAGCGGCTGGCCGTGTAGGTCTTGTTGTCGCCATTGTGCTGGCGGCGTTTTGAACTGGCTGCGAAATTCGTCGGTCCAGTTTTTGTCGAAGGTGTCGAGTTTGACGATGGACGTCGCACACAGATAGCCGAGTGCAAGTTCGATGCCTTGCTGTTTGGCGCGTGCCGAATAGTCGGAGGCTCGTTTGAGCGCGGCCTCAAGCTCATCCCGTGGTAGCAGGCCGCTGTAGCCGAGTCCGCCGATCCCGGTGGCGTAAATTATCGTGGCACCGCTTTTTGCGGCGGCATCGGCTTGATCGGCAAAGTCGCCGAGGTGGTCGAACGCGTGGCCGGCGCGACCGACGCGCAGCTCTTTGGGGGTGTTTTCGGCCACGACAATTCTGGTGGTCAAAATGAAAATAGTGGTTGCTGCTAGAAAGCGCGGCGACATGATCAGGTTTCGGGGGTGAGACATTTTCATTCGGGTTGCTGATGGGCGGTGCCCACTCTACACGCTAAGGAGCAGCAAAGGCGTCAACGAATGGCGCGTAAATCGTTGCAACGTAAGGGTTAAGCCGTGCTGTCACACAAACGCTGTTGCGTTGCCGCAAATCACAGGTTCATGGGCAAGTTCCATTCGCCGCTGTTTCGCGAGAGGTGTTTGTAATGGGTCGTTTGCAAGCATTGATTGGACAGCGTTGCTTAGTTGCTTGGGCGACGCTCTTTACGATGACGACAGTGCCACCTGATACCTTTTCGCCGCCGAGCGAGCGAGACACGCATTTTGAAACCACGTCGTATCGCCGTGCCATTGAGGTAATATAAAAAAACCAGGACAAAACCGCAACGACACGACGTCACAACGAATAACCATTGTCCCGGCGAGCTACCGGCAGAACCACCCACCCTGCTTTGAGTTGGATCTATCGCTGCAACCGCTCGAGGAGCTGGGCGGTTTGGTCAACCCAATCGACGTCGCCGGGGGAGTAGTCGAACTGGCCGGCGGCGATGGGAACGTCGAACGCCACATCGGTAAGCTCCAAGACAACCATCGGATTCGTGCTGATTTGAAATGGAATGACCGCGCCGTTCTGGTTCGTGGCAGCGGGCGTTTCGAGATGGCGATACTCGACACGGTAGGGAAACAGATCGGCCTGACCGACCAGCAGGAGCACTTCTTGCGGCATGCGTGCTCGCAACGAGGCACTCCATGGCGCGGTTGCGGCCGCTGTGTCGGCAGTTTGCGAGCCTTTTGTGGTATCATCGACCGCACTGGCTGCGGATGCTGCTGTCAGGGCGGAGAGTTGCTCTGGCCTCCAGTGGCCGACGACGGCGAAGACCGGCGTCGTTGTCGTCTCGGTGCCAGACGGCGCCCCAAGGGCCAGTCGCATCGCCTGGGGCGCCAAAAACGAAAAACTCTCGCTGAGCGACGCGAGCAGGTTCGGCAAACCTCCGGAGTGGGCAGAGAGCTCTGGCTGGAGTGGCGACCAACTGGCCTCGCCTGGCTGAATCGGCTGGCCGCCATTGGCAGCCGCAAACAGGGGATCGGCACGAAGCTGGCGCAAATCGACCCGCGTCACGCTGCGACCTGCTGGAAGCTGCTGATCAATCCAGAGAAATCGGCTATTCGATACCTGTAGCAATTTTGCTTCTTGACCAATCAGTTGCAACTCCATCCGTACGCGCAGATCGTCGCCATTCGTCTGCTGCCAATATCCGCCGGTGCCAGACAACGGCTGCTCACCAATCGCGGCTTGATAGCGTAGTCGCGCAGTGACGCTTGCGCGGCGATCCAGTTGGTGAATGGCCTGTACCAGCAGGCGATCGCCCGGCGCCAGTCCATCGCGAGACGCGGCACGATTGCCAGAATTTCCCCCTGCGGTCGCACCGTGACCTCGACGCACGGCTTCGGACGACACATTTCCAGCAACGCGCGCGGAGGTAATTGTACCTTGAGTTGACCCAGTCTGTGCTGGCGCAGCAATCACGATTGCGCCCCAAACCGCCAGCGATAAACAGGGCAAACTGCTCTTCATATGCCGGTTTTTCCGGTTTTGCCAAAGAAACGGCTTCCGCGGGATCGATCATAAGTTTCCGGATGACCACTGTTCACGGCGATGCCGCGCCACCTCGTCTCCAAGACGAAAGACGGCGGAGAACGAACAGTGATACTCCGGTGGGCGGATTGTAAGTGTCCGATCAACGGTCCGTCCATTGCATTTGTTGATTTGCTAGCACCTCGCTCTTGGAGCGAGTTGAGGATCGATGAATCGAATCGCTTGTTGGTGCTCGTCGTGTTGCCCGATTGGCCGTGTGCCGAGTGGCAACCCACGAACCAAACGAAGGGGGGAACCAATGCAATTTCATCGCGCACTGATGGGTCTCTGTTTAGTAACAGCAATGGTGTCGGCTGGCTGCATTGGCGGAGAGTTGGCCTACAACCTACCGCCGTCAGAACAAATCATGCACCCCGGCCCAGGCGTCGGCGGTCCCGGTCCCGGCGTGATTCCGCCGGCTGGCGGCTACGGCGGCCCTAGCGTCTATGGTCCTGGCATGGGCCGCTTCGGGGACGCTTCAAACATTAGCGCGGCCGGCGGCACCTATGCAGCGATGGACGCCCAAGGAGCGGGCGACGGCAGCGTCGTGCAGGCAAGCTACGGCGAGTGTGGGGAAGCGTGTGGCGGAGTCGGCGGTTGTGCCAACGGAATGTGCGGTCCCGGCGGCCAGGGAATCCTGGGTGGCCCGCCCATTCTCGGCGGCCACGGGTTGTTTGGCCGCCAGCGAGACCAGTACATGGTCGAACCGGCGTCGTGCGACGGCGGATCCGGCCAATCGAGCACATCGCAGATCGCTTTTCTGGGCGAGCAAGGAATTCAAGTCCACTGGGACGTCAGCAGCGTCGGCATGTTCGATTCGACGCCGCTTGCGATACCGAGCCGTCAGGATTTCTATCAAGGAGCAATCTACCGCTTAAAATTGACGAACATCCCTGGCCGACCGGAAGTGGAATTGTATCCGACGCTGGAAGTCGCGCCGGTCACGCCGCGTACCGACGCCTACCTGGCCCATTCGCCAATTCCGGTGCAGTTCACGCAAGAGGATTTCGACCAGGTCGTAAGCGGCAATTTCGTCACCAAAGTGATTTATCTTCCGGATCCGGAATTCCAAGAACTGGCTTTGGCGGGCGTCGAAACATTGGTCAGCACGCGGCTGGATCCGGGCGTCGATCCGATTGCCGAGGCCGATCGCCGCGGTTCGATCCTGGCGATCCTGCGAATGGGCAACAAGGATCTCGAACCCGACAATGTCGTTTCCGGATCGGTTCCGGTCGAATATGGATCGAATAGTTACTACGAGCCAGGGATGGCAGTTGAGCCGGGCATGGCTGAACCAATGACCGAGTCGATGGTTGAGCCGATGTCCTATGAAAAGCCAGCGGGCCAAGCCAATGGGACGCGCCCCGAACGAACGGCGGATTACCGGCAGGGCGCTGCCGACTCCGCGGATGGCCGCGAGGTCGCTCAAGCTGATTATTGTTACGATGGAGCTTACGCGGGCGGCGGAGCCTACGCGGATGGTTACGTCGAGGGGGCCGCGGGCACCATGCCGCTCGGCATGCCGACGGCGGGATTCGCGTCGCCTCCCGTGCCGCCCCACATGATTGCGGGCGGTGGAGACTGGGGCATGCCGATCACCGGCACGCCGATCGGCCTGCCCGGACCTCCACACATTCCGCTGGGCGCACCGGCCGGGTTGCGGAAGCACGTGATGCACAACCGCACGCGTGTCAACATTCCACCGCCGAATGCCAAGATGAACATATCCGTCAAACAGCGGCCGGGCATGAACTATCCCAGACCCGTGACCCAGGTCCGTGTCGAGGAGACCCAACGCGAGCCGTTTCGGCTATGGCCGTTTGGCAATTGGTTTGGCCGTTCGGGACATTTCGCCAATGGTCAACAACAGGCTATGGCGGCAGGTTACCCGACCAACGAATACCCTTGCAACTAGTTCCAGGGTTCCTTTCAGGCATTTCAAGATTGAGAAGAAGTGATTGGCAGCATTTTCAGGCTGCCACGAGGATGTCAAGTAACGTGTGATACGAGAGCCGTCAGGCCGGAACGCCTGACCTACCGAAACACTCCATGACGATGGTCCTGCTGCGTAAGCGTCGGGCTTCGCGTCCGACGCAAGTCGAGGGCATACTGCGATGGGCAGTGCTGGTGTGTATGGCGATCGGCCAGTCGGCCGATGCGCAAACACAACCAGAACACTGGCTAAACGCCGGCGCACTGCCTCCGGGAGCGATTGGCAGCCAGCGACTGCTGCGCGGCGGACCGTTGTCAGGATACTTCCAGCCAGTGCGGATCCGGGCACCGGAAGGCGCCCGGATCGCATTGGCCATGGAAGGCGGTTTCAATGAAGTGCCGTTCAACGTTGCGTTAGTGGGAATGCAGATCGGCCCCGTGTATCGGCTGAAGGTGGCCGAGATCCCAAACCATGCTGGTCAAGAAGTGTATCCGACGGTCGAGGTGATCGACCGGCTTTATCCTCCTCCCGGCTTGGCGCTGCGGTATCCGATTCCGATCGAGTTGACGCAAGATGAGTTGGAACTGGCGCTGCGCGGCGCGTTCGTCACGCGAGTTATCTACGTGGAAGATCCGAATCAGGCGACTCCGGTCGAACAACAGGCCGATGGGGAGCAGCCGTGGTTTGAAGCGAGGCCCGGCGATGACCCACTCGTCGTCGCGGATGGACTCGGTCGGCCAGTGGCGATTCTGCGTTTGGGCGGGAGAACGCCCTCGACGGGCGAACCGCGTTCTTGTGATGCACCGCCAGTGGAACTGTACGACGAAATGACGCAGGCCGAAGTTGGCCAAAACCTCTATTTTGAGACGGCCGAACCTCAGCAAAACCATCCGTAGGAGCGTACTTCTGGCACTCGTGCCGGCCGTGCGCTACGGCTTGAACTCGCATTGACCATGATTGTCGCCATCCAACAAGACGCGCTATCGCTCAGTTGCAGCCATCTGCCCGGTTGGTGGCGGCGGCTATTGATCGCCCTGGCGATACTGGTTCTGTGCTCGTGCCGCGGGCCAACGCTGCCAAATGGTAGCGAGGCGCAGTTGGCAGCGACCATCGCGCCCCTTCTGGCAAGCCAAGTGACTGCAGAAGCCGATGCAGCCATCAAGAATGCCGCGACGGAGGCCGCGCCAACGCAGCCACCCGTCGCCGACGATACGGAAAATAAAGCCGCCCAGGATAATGCCGCTTCCCCTGCCAAGGAGCCACCTGATTTGGGGACGACACGGGAACTGCTTCAGCCCACACTCGCCGCAGAGGATATCCCGCTGCCTGTCGTCATCCCACCCGTGGGTGTGATGTCGGATCAACGAGCCGATGTTCTCCCGGGTTCCTACCCCGGTAAAGGTTGCGCGGCGTGCAACATCCCCTCGGATCCGACCTACCAGTGCGATTCGCGGGTCATTGGTCCGAGCGATGAGTACCTGTGTGACGGCGGTGATTTCGGCTCGCCAGCGGGCGTGAAGGCCAATTGGAAAGTCGAAGGCGTCGAACAAGAAGATGCCATCGCCCACTACGACACCCTCGATGGTCGCGTCATGGTGACACCCAGCAATCGCGTGTGCATCTACGCGCCACGGTTTGGGGCTGTTCGGCGGGTGGTCAACGCAATGGCCCATGAACGCAATCAGTTCATCGAAGTAGCCCTGGAAGAGGAAACACCGGTGCGGGCCGATGAATCGCAACCCGTGGCGTCCTCGCTGCAGAGACACGCCGTGGCAATCAATCTCGGCGAGCGGCCATCCAGCCTGTTCCGTCAGCGCCAGCAGGCCGGCGGCCTGGAAAATTTGCAAGCCACCATGGACGCCTATACGTTGCTGGCAGCTTATTCAAACCTCCACATCATCCGTACTGGTCTGGTGGAAAACGCGGAAAAGGCACGCTTGACCCAATCGATCGATTCAGCGATTACCTGGACCGGCAACGAGGCAGCCCAGGTTGTGCTGGATACGAGAATGGCCGTCGCGATGGTAGGTGTCCGGCAAGCCGGCGTGGTCTATCAAACCGACGGTCCGGATAGCCCTCGTTTGCGGCTGATCAAATTGGCGTCGCGCAGCCATGCCCTGCCGGGGGAAGATGTTGAATTCACCTTGCGGTACGACAACGTTGGCGATCAGCTCATCGGCAATGCGACGATTGTCGACAACCTGACGACGCGGCTCGAATACGTGCCCAAGAGTGCCCAAAGCAGCGTCGAGGCAACCTTCATCACCGCACCGAACACCGGCGGCTCGACCATCCTGCGGTGGGAGATCCGCGACCCGGTGAAGCCGGGTGAAGGCGGCATCCTGCGGTTCCGCGCGAAGGTGCTGTAGGCGGCATCCCAGGACAAGTTTGGCGATCGCTGCCTCCGCAGTCATCATTCACTTCCGTTCTCTTGCCGTGTCTCACCTCGCGTTTCTGTTCATTGGTTGCGTCTGGGGCGCAAGCTTCATTTTGATGGAGCGCGCGACCCATGCGTTTGGGCCAGTCGGCGTAGGTCTCGGTCGTCTGGCAAGCGGGGCAGCAGTGCTCGCGGTGGTGTGGTGGCATGAACGACACAAACACCGTGTTTCGCTGGCCGATGGCCTGCGGATCGCTGGCATCGCCCTCGTGGGGACCGCGATGCCCTATGTCATCCAGCCCTACTGCCTGGCCCAAGGGTTTGGGCACAGCTACTTCGGGATGATGGTTGCGTTTACACCGTTGGCGACGATCCTCGTCTCCGTGCCGATGCTCGGCGTCTGGCCGACGATACGGCAGGTGGTGGGCGTGCTGGGTGGATTCGTGTGCATGTTGTTCCTATTGGAGGACGGCAGCCAGCGCGGAATGCCGCCGCGGCTGTTGCTACTGGCGGTCACTGTGCCGCTCAGCTATGCACTTGGCAATACCTATTTGAAGTGGAAACTATCGCATGTTCACTCGGTGCCCCTCACCACGCTGCTCTTGGCTACGGCCGCGGCGTGGCTGGTGCCGGTCGTCTTGCTGCCGTCGGTCCCAGTCCGGCTCGGCTTGGCTGGGCCAACCGAACCGCATGATTGGCCCGTGGCCTTGGGGGCGCTCTTGTTACTTGGCGTGGTGGGCACTGGCGTGGCAATCCTGCTGTTCATCGACCTGGTGAAACAGCGCGGGCCGCTGTTTGCAGGCATGGTTACCTACGTGGTACCGGTATTAGCGATGATGTGGGGCGCAATCGACGGCGAAACAATTACCGGACGACAAGCCGTGGCCATCGCCGGCGTGCTGGCGATGATTGCGCTCGTGCAATTTACTAAAGCAGCGGCAACGACGCTGGAATCGGAACAGGCCGAGCCGCATTTCTGCCCCTCGGAAAATCCGGCCGACACGCCTCTGGGCAGCGTGGCCTTGGAAAAGGATTTCCGCGAGTAGGCCGCCCAGGCATTCGCAGTCTGTTGCGGAAGTGCTTCGTCAACGGGCGTACCGATCTGACTTCTTCAACGGGCTGTTAAGGAGGCGCGTCAGCTCTTGCACTTGGTTGCAGTGATGCAAAGTGGCCTGGGAAGTCAGGCCCCCTATTTCATCAGGTGGCTCATGATCAGCCAATCGAGTTCCTCGTAATCGCGGGCGGTGATTAGCGCCGCGACCTTGGCGCGATCGAGCGATCGTGACAACTCGACGAGGCGCAAGAACATCTGCAGGCTGTTGCGCAAATGCTTGGTCGCCAACGGCGCAGGCTGCGTCCGCATCGCCTTCACATCCAGCCCTACCGTGCCGATTTCCCAAAAGCGGTTTTCATCGAGCACACGCACTTGATTGAAGGCTGTACGCAGATTGATCGCGCCAAACGACCGGTCTTGATCGTATTTCAGGCCGTTTTGATCGTTCAGATGCACGCCCCACAATTTGCCAAATGCCAACGCAAAGCTGATTTCGTCTGTTGGATCCAGCCCGGCAAGGATCGCATGCGCGGTTTCCATCAGCGCGCCGACGCGCGACGGATCACTGGCCTGAAAGCCGAGCGCGAGAGCGTGGCCCATCGTGGGAAGGTAAGCCAGGTCCATCGGTTCGTTGGGCTTCGGCTCAATGGCAATCCGCAATTTGGGATCGTAGGCCAACAGCGCATTGATGGCCTCAAGCAGTTGACGCGCCGCGCGGCCCGCGTCTTTCGCTTCGCGCAAATAGGTGCCTTCTCGCGCCAGCCAAAGCACCATCAAGTTCGTGCCCATTTCCTGCGCGATGTCGACCGCTTTTTTCGAACGCTCAATCGCATACGCGCGGGCCTTCGGATCGTTCGAAGTGTACGCGCCGTCAATGGTCATGGGATGTTCCCATAAACGAGGCGCAACGAACTCGGCGGTGAGGCCGTGGTCGGCCAGCAATTGTCGCATCGCGCGCGCGGCCTCCCGGATTTGGGCAGCCGACAGCTTATCCAGATCGGGCACGGCATCGTCGTCATGGAACTGCACAAGCGAGAAGCCCAGTTCCTTGTAAACGGCCAGCTTCTCGGCAAAACTGCGAGCGGGCCTGACCGTCGGCCCAAACGGATCGGCGCCTTCGTGAATATTCCACGGTCCAAACGAAAAACGATAACCAAATGTATCCACAGTGTACTCCTGAAAAAATTGAAGTGGGGATGGCATTTTAGTCGTGCCGGCTCCACGCTGTAAAGGCATATGGGGCTTCCTGCACCCTCGGCCTTATTCCCGATGAATCTGCTCTGCCACAGCCGGCCACCGGCTGCTACAATTTCGTGGCAACGCCGGCGCGAACCAATGCGGTTCGGCAGGCGTCCTGCTGGCTGGGGCTGCGGCGGCGGTCGTTCCGGTCACCCACAGCGTGGAACCAATTCAGTGCGTCCGCCAACGCCTATGCGGCAAACCGATCGCCGCCTTGTTGCCCCTCACCTCTGACCTCCGCACCGCCGTGGCACATCTCGCGTTTGTTTTCTGTAGTTTGGTTTGGGGGTCCTCGTTCATTTTGCTCGAGCGTGTCACGCATGCTTTCGGGCCAGTAGAAAGCGGCATCTGGCGGTCGTTGGGCGGTGCCGCCGTCGTGGGCGCGGCATGGTGGTTGCAATGCCGCGATTTTCGTCTTTCGCGGCGAGATTGGGCGCATCTGCTCTTTCTGACAATCGCCGTCAATGTGCTGCCGCAGGTAATTCTGCCCTACGTGCTGGCGCAAGGCTTCGGGCACAGCTTCTTCGGCACGCTGGTCGCGCCCATTCCACTACTGACCATCCTGATATCGATTCCGATGCTCGGCACGTGGCCGACGTGGCGGCAACTCTGCGGTGTGCTGGGTGGCCTCGTGTGCTTGGGGTTAATTGTAGAGGATGGCTTTGATCGCGGCATGTCGCTCGGACTGCTGGCGCTGGCACTGGTGATTCCATTCTCCTCGGCCTTTAGCAATACGTACATCAAGTGGAAGTTGTCGCACGTGCCCGCCGCGCCGCTCACCACGGCGATGCATGCCGTCGCCGTGTCGTCGCTCTTACTACTTCTGTTCTCCCAGCCCACGATGGAGTCGCTGCACCTGACGGGTCCAGCCGCTCCGGTAGTGACGCCGACGGTCATCGTTTCGCTGTTGGCGCTCGGCTTGATCGGAAACGGCATCTCGACGCTCGTGTTCATCTGGATGATTCTCAAGGAAGGCCCGTTGTTTGCCGGCATGACGACGTACGTGGTGCCGGTGCTCGCCTTGTTGTGGGGCCAATTCGATCACGAAGCAATCAACTCGGGGCAGATGATTGCCATTGCCGGAGTGCTGGCGATGGTCGCACTCGTCCAGTCGGGGTCGCGACGGCCGGTCGCCCCGCCAGAACCGGCCCTCGCACCGCAGACGCTCTCGCTGCCGGAAGCCGTCGCCGAGGCGATCGTTTCCACACCGCTGTTCCCCGAGCCGCAGGTAATGGTAGCAGCCACCTACGCGGAATCCGCTTTCCTCGATCGCGTTACCTCGCAGCCGGAATCGCAAGTGGCCTAATTACGAAACCGATCAAGAACCACTTCCTTGCCTTCGGTCAGGACTTCCCACCAGACAGCTTCACGGCCGCACGAACTGGTCTTGTCCCTATGGTCAGGTACAATGCCACTCTGGAAAGGCCTACCCCTTGATGCACCCTTGGCTTGCTGAACGCACCGCGAAATTCGACAGCTCGGGCATCCGCAAGGTGTTCGATCTGGCGGCGCAAATGCGCGACCCGATCAATCTCTCGATCGGTCAGCCCGATTTCACCGTGCCGGAAGCCGTCAAGGAAGCGGCCATCGCGGCAATTTGGGGCGACAAGAATGGCTACAGCGTCACGCAAGGCATCCCGCAGTTAGGCGAGGCGATCCAAGCACGCATCGACGCGGAGTATGACCATTCGGATCGCCGAGTCCTGATCACCTCCGGCACCAGCGGTGCGCTGGTGCTTGCCGCGCTGGCGATGATCAATCCGGGCGACGAAGTGATCGTTTTTGATCCGTACTTCGTGATGTATCCCGCACTCGTGGGCATGGTGGGTGGACGTTGCGTAATGATTGATACGTATCCCGATTTCCGGATCGATCCGGAGCGGGTGGCCGCTGCGATTACACGGCGAACGAAAATGATCTTGCTCAACAGCCCCGCCAATCCGACCGGGGCCGTGGCCGGTGAAGCGGAAGTGCGAGCACTTGCGGAGTTGGCCGCGCGGCACAACATCGCGCTCGTGAGCGATGAGATTTACCGCGAGTTCTGCTATGACGCACCGCTCGTGTGCCCTGCGCGGTGGAACGATCAGACAATTGTCGTCGACGGATTCAGCAAGACGTACGGCGTGACGGGCTGGCGGCTCGGCTTCGTGCATGGCCCGGCGGCAGTGATCGACAAGCTGACGATGCTGCAACAATACACGTTCGTCTGCGCTCCGCACCCCCTGCAATGGGCCGCCCTCGCGGCGCTCGATGTCGACGTGAGCCAGTACGTGGCCGATTATCGCCACCGTCGCGATCTGGTCGTCCATGGGCTGATCGACGCCGGTTACGAGGTGACCAAACCCGGCGGAGCGTTCTACATATTTCCCAAAGTGCCCAACGGCACCGGCAGCGAATTCGTTGCCCGCGCGATCGCCAAGGAACTGCTCATCATCCCAGGCAACATCTTCAGCGGCCGAGACACACACTTCCGTATTTCCTGCGCCGCAAGCGAGGCAACGCTCTTACGCGGGTTGGACGTGCTGCGACGATTACTCTGATCCGACAACCCCCTGCGAACCTATGGAACACAAACGGTCCCTGGGCAGGCCGCACGGCCGATCAGTGTTTCAAAATGGGCCAGGTGTGGCACACCCAGGGCGTGCCACCCAATTTGAATAACTGATTGGCCCTGGAGAAGCCGATCAGCGTTTGACAGCCAGACGCTGCCCTCGGATAATGTGGTCTTCCCGCGAACGTGACAGCGTGCGGGCGCGTAGCTCAGTTGGTTAGAGCGCAGCCCTGATAAGGCTGAGGTCCCAAGTTCGAGTCTTGGCGCGCCCACTGGGGCCAGACCCTGGACAAATGTGGGGAACGCCGTTCCCGGCGTTCCGTTTCGGACCAAAGGGGTCAGGTCCATTTTTTCGGTCGACGCCAGTACGGTGGAGTTTGAGCGTGTTGGCCGAAAAATGAACCACACCCCTGGACCAAAACCGATCACCATCGGGGCCGTAGCTCAGTTGGGAGAGCGCCAGCTTTGCAAGCTGGATGTCGAGGGTTCGAGTCCCTTCGGCTCCACTAAACGTAAGTCCAAGCCGAAACAAGTCATGTTACCGCATGGACGTGGCATCATTCGCCACGCTTCATTTGAAGGCGGCAAGGTCGAAGCGGGGGGCAGTCGGTCCTACATAAACTCCACGGTTCGACGCATGGTACGGATATTCCGGTGGGTAACGCCGGTCGTTGGAAGTTGCACGAACCCATCGTTCTGGATGGCAAGCGTCAAGAGCCTGCCGACGATGGTGATTCGGCTTGGAGCCGCTAGCCGGCATGAGACGCCGCCGCGATAGCGGCCGCGGCCGCTTGTTCGATGACCGTCTGAGAACTCTGGCCTCGTACCGATACCAACGCGGTCGGCGTTCCTGCCCCGTACCCCTTCAAGGGGTTGTGCCAGAGTTTCTTCGGGTGCAGGCTCGTTTCTACGTATTGGTCTTTGAGAAAGGGGCTCCCTCCGTCCAAGCTGTAAGTCGTCTTTCACATTCTACTTACAGACATTTCG
>JAKEGR010000187.1 GCA_022615465.1 Planctomycetota bacterium
ACGCGGACGATTCGTCGCACGGCAGCGGTCGTGCGAGAGGGGGAGGTTGCAGGCTCGTCGAGTGGGCGGTCAAAGCCGACGCCAGACCAGCTTGCAGCACGCTGGCACGTGAGACCAGCGGACAATTCGGTTATTGGTCAAGCGGGACCGCTTGCCCCAGACAATTTGATTTGCCCCCACGGTGGGCGAATACGCCGTGGAAAGGTTGCCATGAATCCGAGCGAAGTATTGCGGATCGTCGATGCCATTCACCGTGACAAGAACATCGACAAGGAGATCGTCTTTGAGGGGATCGAAGCGGCGCTCGTTTCGGCGGCAAAGAAACATTACGGCGAAGAAGCCGATGTCGTGGTGAAGATCGACCGCGAGGACGGCTCGATCACGGCGACTTGCGAAGGTCAGTTGCTCGATTCGGAAGAGACGGTGGGACGGATCGGCGCGCAGACGGCCAAGCAGGTAATGATCCAGAAGATCCGCGAAGCGGAGCGCGACGCCCTGTACGATGAGTACACGGAACTCATCGGCCAAATGATCAGTGGCCTGATCCAGCGCTACGAAGGTGGAGCGGCAACCGTGGCGCTGACAAACGTCGAAGCCATTCTGCCGCGCGGCGAACAAATCCCGGGCGAAACCCACCACGTGAACGAACGCGTGCGGACCACGGTGTTCGAAGTTCGCAAATCGGGCAGTCGCGTCAAGGTGATTTTGAGCCGCACCCGGCCCCAATTGGTGCAACGGCTGTTCGAGCAGGAAATCCCCGAAATCGCCGACGGGATCATCGAAATCCGAGCGATGGCCCGCGAGCCCGGCTACCGCTCGAAAGTGGCCGTGTCCAGCAGCGATCCGCGCGTCGATTGCGTCGGTGCGTGTGTCGGCGTACGAGGCAACCGCATCAAGAACATCGTCGACGAACTGGCTGGCGAGCGAATCGATATTGTCCGCTGGGACGAGAACCTGGAAGTGCTGATCCCCAACGCCCTACAGCCGGCCGAAGTCGAGCAGGTCATCCTGTGCCGAATGCTGGGCCGGGCAATCGTCCTGGTCCGCGAAGATCAGTTGTCGCTGGCGATCGGCCGTCGAGGGCAAAACGTGCGGCTGGCAAGCAAGCTCTCCGGCTGGGACATCGAAATCATGACTCAGGACGAGTTGGCCCAGGCGATTGATCGGGCCGTGGCCGGCTTCAGCTCCTTGACCGGCGTCGAAACCGGCCTGGCTGAAAGACTGGTCGAGGAAGGTTTCTTGAGTTACGACGACCTCTCAATCATCGAACCCGATGCGTTGATGGAGATGGGGGAACTCAGCGAAGAGCAAGCCAACGTCATTGTCGAGCAGGCGGAAGGACGTGCGGCCGATGCGGAAACGGAAGCGGCCGAGGCTCGCCGTGCCAAGCGCGAGCAGGAGCGTTTGGAGGAAATGGCAGCCGAAGCTGGCGTAACGTTGGCACCGCTCGACAAAATAGCGGTGGAAGAGGGGGCGGAAGCGGAAAACATCGAGGAGGAGAACGCGGCGGACGAATCCGCGGCCGACGAAACGGAAACAGAGGTCGCGGACGATTCGGTCGACGATGCGGCACAGGAATCACCTGAAAGCGAAACGTAGCAGGGACGCCAGTCGCATCGGCAACCGAGACAAGTTAACATAGTTCAGGGGGATGATCCCGGGCGTATTAGAGGAGACGTACAACATGGTTCGGTAACGGGTTGGACTCCCGCCGTATTCGCCCTGTTCGCTCAGCCCGTGGCGGCTGAGCGGAATCGCAATTCAGGCGGGAAAACGAAACGGAGATTACTCTTGGCGGTTCGCATCTACACACTGGCGAAAGACCTCAAGGTTGACAGCAAGGAACTGGTCGACATCTGCACGAAGGCCGGCGTCCCGGGAAAAGGGTCTGCCCTGGCCAGCCTGACTGACGAAGAAGTCGAGAAAGTCAAGCAATACTTGACGGGTGGCGCGAAGCCTAAGCCCACCCGGGCAGCACCGCCGAAGCCTCAGCGGCCAAGCGATTCAGCGCGGTTGGGAAAGATGCCCGTAATTGTTAGCAGGGCGCCCAGCACACGCGAAGTCGTGCCGTCCACACCAGGCGAACCACCCGAGTCGCTAGCGGACGAGCCGATCGCCGCCCCCTTAACGGCCATCGAGACAGCTACGCCAGCAGCACCCGCGACCGACACGCCCCGCCGTTCCGGCCCGCTGGCGGGTGCCATGGGTCGCGAAAGATACGTTGCCCCAGGAACAGCTCGCGGCAAAGTGCCGGTGGTGAGCACGGAAAAGCCCAGCGAGCGAAAGAAGAACGAAGGTGGCTCCCCGACAGAGCGGGCGCGTCCGACGGTGAAGCTCGCGCCACTTCCAAAAACCTCTCAACCACTGAACAAGCCGGCCGCCGACGAACCGCCTGCCCAGAAGCCCGACATGCGGCTCCCGGCAGATATCCTTGGCGCCGGGAAACAGGGGAGCAAGCCGCTGGCCGCGCAAATGCGGCGTCACGAAACGCGACTGGAAGAAGAGCGGAAAGCGGGCGCCGCCAAAGGCCCGCGCCCGACGGGCGTTGCCGCGGCAGGTGAGGCAGAAAAACGTGGTCGCGCTCGTCCTCGCCGTGGCAAGGAGACAGTAGCCGGCGCGGAAGAACAACGTCCGATGCTCGGCGGCCGCGAGCAGCGCCAGCTTCAACGGCGGCGTGACACCCCGCCGTCGGTGGGGGAAGAACGGCCACGGCGGACCGCCGCGCGTCGACTCCGTCGCACCGGTTCGAGCACGGCGGCACCGCGGAAGGAACACGTCACCGTCCAATTGCCATGTACGGTACGCGAGCTTTCGGAAGCGGCCGGCGTGCCTGCGCATGAGATTTTGCGGATTCTCATGAATGAGGGTGTGATGACCACCATCACGGCCTCCATGGATCCGGAGTTGACGGAACTTGTCGCCACGGAACTGGCCATCCAAGTCGACTTCAAACAGCCGGTCAGCCTCGAAGATCAAATCCTCTCTGAACTAGAACCGGAGAGCGAAGACCCGGCATTGCTGGTCGAGCGTCCGCCCGTGATCACGTTCCTTGGCCACGTCGACCACGGCAAAACGTCGTTGCTGGATCGGATCATCGGCATCGACGTGGTCAGCGGCGAAAGCGGCGGCATTACCCAGCACATTCGTGCCTACTCGGTCGAAAAAGACGGGCGCCGGATATCCTTTGTCGACACGCCGGGCCATGAAGCGTTTACCGAAATGCGTGCCCGTGGCGCCAACGTTACCGATATCGCGGTACTCGTCGTTGCCGCCGACGACGGGGTCATGCCTCAAACCGAGGAAGCCATCAGCCACGCCAGGGCGGCGGGCGTGCCGATCGTGGTGGCCCTCAACAAAATCGACCTCCCTGGCATCGACATGAACCGCGTTTATCAGGGGCTTTCCGCCAATGAGTTGCTCCCAAGCGAGTGGGGCGGCGATGTGGAAGTTGTGAAGACCAGCGCTACAAAAGGCACCGGGACCGACGAACTGCTGGAAACACTGCTGACGGTCGCCGAGTTGCATGAATACAAGTCGAATCCGAACCGTCCGGCGATGGGAACGTGCCTGGAAGCCCAGCAGGAAGCGGGCCGAGGCATTGTCGCCAAGATGTTGGTGCAGAATGGGACACTGCGCGTGGGGGATATCGTCGTTTGCGGCCAAGCCCATGGCCGAGTCAAGGCCATGCACGACACGCTGAACGATCAGATTCGGCACACCGAGGCCGGCCCAAGCATTCCCGTAAACATCACGGGGCTCGACGTAACCCCCAACGCGGGCAGCCGGTTCTACGTGCTGGACAGCATCGCCAAGGCCCGCGAGGTGGCGGAATCGCGTGCCGAACAGGAGCGAGCCTCGACGCTCGGCACGGCCGGCTTCCAGCACGTAACACTCGA
>JAKEGR010000188.1 GCA_022615465.1 Planctomycetota bacterium
AGATTCTGCACCGCGGTCGAGACTTTCATCCCGCCCGAGACGTATTTGGCCAGTCCTCGCGCAAAGACCATCATGGCCAAGGTGGCAATAAACGGCTGCACCCTCAGCCGGGCCACCAAGGTTCCCGACACGGCGCCACATCCGGCGCCGATGCCCAGGGCCAACGGCACGGCAAGCCAGGGAGACCACTGCCAATGAATCGAGAAGAGGCTGAAAGTCACCGCCACCAGAGCCAGCACGCTGCCGACGGAGAGATCGATTCCTCCCGCGACAATAACCAGGGTCATCCCACACGCCAGAATCCCAAAGACGGACGCTTGGCGCAGCGCGTCGCGGTGCGTACCCAGCTTGTAGAAGGCCCCGTCCGCATGAAATATAGACCCGAGCACCAGCACCAGTGCCAGTGCCAGGAGGGCGCGGCCCGCCGCTCCACTCAATCCGCGGATCAAGCAGCGTGGTATCGACCGCGGTTCGGCGTCAAGATCGCTCATCGTGGGTCGCCCTCGCCGCGCATCCCCATGGCGGCTTCCAGGATCGCATCTGCCGTGGCCTCCTGCCGGGACAATTCGGCCGTCAATGTGCCTCGGTGCATGACCAAGATCCGATCACTCATCGCGAGGAGTTCGGACATTTCCGAGGTGACCAGCAGAATGGCGATTCCCTCGTTTGTCCACTCATTCATCAACTCGTAGATTTCACGCTTGGCGCCGATATCCACTCCGCGCGTCGGCTCGTCCAAAAGCAGCACACGGGGCCTGGTTAGCAGCCATTTGGCCAACACCACCTTTTGTTGATTGCCGCCCGAAAGCTCTCCGACCGCCATGTCCAGGTTGGCGGCACGCAGGTGAAGAATTCGCGACATCTCGGTGGCGGCGATCCGCTCGCGTCCCTCGCGCCGCCAACCGCCCGGAGAGAACCGTGCCAGATCCGCCAACGTCGTATTGGCAATCACGGACAAGGAAAGCACCAGTCCCGTGGCTTTGCGGTCGTTGGTAATCATGGCAAGTCCCCGGCGGATCGAATCCCGCGGCGAACCGAGCCGCAGGGGCTGCCCGTCGAGGGCGACTCGTCCTTTTGCTTGCGACCCAAACGCACCAAACAAGCCTAGCAGAAATTGACTATTCCCCGACCCCTGTAGTCCCGCCAGGCCGACGATCTCGCCTGCGCGAACTGACAACGACACTCTGTTCACGAGTTGGCGCGGACCAGCCGTCACGCAGAAGTCCTCGACGCGGAGCCGCTCCTCGCCGAGGTGGGACGCATGGCGGGGAAACTGCTGCTCCACGTCGCGGCCTACCATCCAGTGGATGAGTTGCGGGACACTCAACTGCGCGGCGGGCGCCGAGCCGACCAGGCGGCCGTCGCGGAGCACTGTAATTCGGTCTGCAATGCGCTCGATCTCTTCCATCTTGTGGGTGATGTAGACCAGCCCGCAACCGCGCGCTTTCAACTGCTGGATCCATCCGAACAGTTTGTCAACCTCCGGCCCGCTCAAAGCGCTCGTCGGTTCGTCCATGATGATTACTTTGGTGCCCTGCCGCAGCGCCTTGGCAATCTCGATGAGTTGCTGCGTGGCTATGGGAAGGTCTTCCACAAACACGTCGACATCGGCGTCCAACTGAAACTCCCGCAACAAGCGGCGGGCCTCGTCACGCTGCCGGCCATCCCGGACGAAACCTCCGACCGCAGCCGCCGAACAACCGAGAAAAATGTTGTCCGCGACGCTCATCGATGGCACGAGGGACAACTCCTGGTGGATCACCGCAACACCCAAGGCGGCGGCTTCCCGCGGATTGCCAGGCCGCACGCATTGTCCTTCGATTTCGAGCCGGCCTTCGTATTCCGCGTGTACTCCGGCCAGGATCTTGATGAGCGTGCTCTTGCCGGCTCCGTTCTCTCCGGCAAGGACCTGCACTTCACCGGCACGTACCTCGAAGTCAACATCCCGCAGGACCGTTACGGGGCCGAACCGCTTGGTAATGCCGCGCATGCGGACCAGAGGCGCGGAGTCCACTTCGCCGTGCTTTCGCGTCATTGACCAGGCACCAGTTGCAGATAGTCCAGACCAAACATATGGCGAGGCGCCGCCGCGTCATTCGCCCCCACGATTTCCACCAACAATTGGTGCGTACCGGGAGTCAAGTCGAATTCGCCTAGATCCAGCTTGTCGTGATTGACAACGGGGTGGTAGCGATCGAATTCCTGCGGATCCTGCCCGTTCACGCTCAGTCTCACAATGCCGTAGTCGTTGGCTTTCGTCAGGTTCGCGAAGAGTTGATAGCGCCCGGCTTTCTCGACGGGAAACTCCAACACGAGCCGATCCCCCGCCTTGCCGTCGATCCACCACAACTGCCGATCCCCGCTCCAGCGAAAATCGGAGCCGTCTTGAATGCTGTGGGTTCCCCCCGTCACGTTTACGACCTTCAAGTCCTCTCCCTCCAACGCGTTCTCCACACGGAATACTTCCACAACATCTTCTCTCTTCCGTGCAATGCGAGCCTGGGCTGCTTCCGTGGCCGGATCGATGTTGCACGTGGCACCTGGGCGGGCATACCAGAACGTGGCAGGCGCATAGTTGATCTGGGTGCCGGCCCAGTGCCAAAGTTCCATGTCAAACTTGATCGATCGGCTAAATGGAATGGCATCCAGCGCCCGGTAGCGGCTGTTCGCGCTGAATCCCGCCTTCATGTTGCCATCGCCGCAAGGCTGGGCATG
>JAKEGR010000018.1 GCA_022615465.1 Planctomycetota bacterium
ATTCAACGGGCTGGCAGGGTATCAATCATCTCCGTCGCTTCCTCGGCTTCGTGGAGGATCTCGCGTGCTTCCGCCCGATGGCTTAGCAGGATCACCAATCCCACGAGTGCCACGGTCAACATCGTCAGCCGATGCGTCAAAGCCACCATGGTTCCGTCGCCCGGGAGCACTTCCTGTCCGCCAGGCATGGATTGGTACAGCACTTCGATAGCGGCCTCCAAGGTTCCCAGTCCGTTTGGCGTGGCTGGAATCGCGCCTGCCAGACTGGCTACCGGCACGATGAGCAAGTGTTCGCTCCAGGGCGGCTCGCGAACCGGCAGTCCGCGTGCGATCAGATAATAGGAGGAGACATAAAATAACGCCACGACGCCCGACAACGCCGCGGCCGCCAGCAGCATCCGCTTGTTGTTGCGATAGGTGCGTACCGCGCCTATGAGCCGTGTAAGCGTCTTGCCCACCGCCGGCACGGTTTCGACTAGCGCCGACAACTGCTCGCCGGTTAACCCTGGAACAAGTAATACGAGGAGAACGCCCAGCCAGCCAATGACCGAGACAGCCAGAATCAATCGGTAGAACGTCGCCAGCTCCGTAGACGAACGGTCGATCAAATTGGCCGCCACAATTGCCGTGCTGGCGAGTGCGAGTTGGGTCAGCAGGCCCATCGTGCGATCGGCCACCACGCTGGCCACTGCCAGCGTCCGACGTCCGGGCTGCTTGTGAGCGAGAAACACCGCGCGGAACAGGTCGCCGCCAATGCTGCCCAGCGTGACGAAGTTGAGCAGGAAGCCCATCGCCCCTAGCCGCAACGTTTCGAACAGGCGCACGTCGAGTCCGAGCGCGGTTACCAGCAGGTGCCATCGCACAAAACTGAGCACGACGGCCGTAAACGTGCAGCACAGGCCGCCCAAAAGATACCGCCATTGTTTCGGTTCGTCGACCAATCGCGTGAACGCGTCGTGCCGCTGCGCCTGCCATAGCAAGCAGGCCAGCAGGACGCCGGCCAGCGTGATCTTCGCGATCGCCTTCACCGTTCGCCAAGTCGTAGGGGCGCATGCATCCATAGATTGATCAAACCGCCATTCAGCGTGCCCCGCCGTGCCAAAATGACGCCGTTGACAGCAGGAAAAAGTGCTGTTAGGTTGCGGTATCCCGCCCCGGTTACCATGTCCGGCGGCGGCACCCTCCGACTCGTTGCGTTGGCCTATAATACTAGAGCGGCCATGTTCCGGGGAGCGTGAAATCCATGGGGGATTAGCTCAGTTGGGAGAGCGTTTGGCTGGCAGCCAAAAGGTCAGCGGTTCGAGCCCGCTATCCTCCACTTGTCCTAAGTAGAACAGATTGATTCACACAGGCTTGCCGCAAGGACACCTCGGACAAGTCCCCAGGACGACCCTCATCAGCCCGTTATGGGGGGAAGTTGGTTTCATTCGCTTACTTAACGCGGCCTGCGGCCGCAACCAAAATGGTGGGAACGCCGTCCCTGGCGTTCCGTGAATTGCGGAACGGCACAGAGGCCGTTCCCTACACGGCCTGTGGCGCGCGCGGCGCGCGCATCACACACAGCAAGACTCTAACCCCATCTCTCCGCCACTTGGGTTACCAGTCAACAAGAGATCAACATTCAGGACGCATCGGAAATCGCGACCGTTTCATAGGGGATTGCCGGCAATATGCCGAGCGAGACACGGCGGTTTGCTTGCCTGCCGCCCTTGACATTTCCGGGCGGACTGACAAACACCTCGATGATGAGATTGCCCTGCTGTTCCGATTGGATGCCTTCGCCTTGGAGGTCTAATAAGATCGTAATTCCTCTGGGATGCGGCAATACTTTTTGAATGGAAAAACCCTGGGGCGGGTCACGCAGCTCCAATTGCAACCGATCGATGAACGGCCCCTTCGGAGCCGCGATGTGGATTTGGGACGTTTGCCCTACAGGCAACTTCACGGGAAGGGAATCGAGGATACGCACCACCTGCCCGCGCCGTTCGCGGCCTTGAACCGAAACCAGCGCCTCCCGCATGGGCACGAGGTGGCGGTATAGAAACGCCTGCATCATGTCGTCGGCGGGAACTGCGATGCGTTCGACCATGCGGCCGCGTATTTTCGCTCGACCCGCCACTTGCAGCGAGACCGGCTCTTCGGAGGCAATTCCAGGCACGGTAAGCGAGAGTTGCACTTTGTCCTTGCCTGCCGAAATCCAGCCGCCTGATAGCGAGAAATCCGCTGGCATCTCGGATAGCGCGAGATCGATCCGGCCGTTAAACCCATCCTGCCGAAGGGCGTAAACCGTCAGAGGAACGGTCATGCCGGGTCGGGCGTTGATGCTCGAAGGAGCGATGCGCAGCGAGAAGTCCGGCCGCGGTGGACTGATGCGAAGTCGGTAGCCGTATGCCTCGCCTCCGTGGATTCGCGTATCGCTCACATGCACGAAATACGTTGCATCCTTAGGAAGCATGAAGGCGATGAGCGAATCTGCTTGATGAGTGATCAGCCCGGCCCCCTCGTCCAGAAAATCATCGTTCGACGCTAGTATATTGCCCGCGTCATCCGTTAGCTTGAGCAGAGAATCCAGTTCCGAATCCAATCGTCGGGCGCGGACTTCTG
>JAKEGR010000019.1 GCA_022615465.1 Planctomycetota bacterium
AAGTTTCAGACAGCCGAGCGTCTGACCGGCGTTACTGTCAGGATTGCGTCTGCCTGCGATGGGTGGCAACCCATCGGGCAACGAGCTTTGCAAGGAACAGCGCCAGCGCTGCAATTACCTGGCAAGCGGCCACGCGGGCGGCAGCTCGATAGCCCCTGTTCCAGATGTGCGACGCCGGACTGCCCGACAAAACAACCCGCTCGACAACGGAGTCTTCTTTTCGACTTAGGGGGGATACAATGCGTAAAATGGTATTTTGGGTCTTGGCGGCCGCAGTCATGGTGCTGCCCGCTGCCAGCGTGATGGCGGAATCGCCGGCAGATAAGGCGATAGCTCAACAAATTGGTTCGCGGCTCAAGGAAAGTGGCGAGCTGCAGAATTATCAGATCGGGGTTAAGTATCAGGACGGCGTTGCCTGGTTGTCTGGTAGCGTTGCCAGCGCTGAGCAGCGTGACGCTGCCTTACGTATCGCCAGAGAAATCGACGGCGTTTCGCATGTTGTCTGCCGGCTTGATATGCCCAGTCAATTGCCGGCGGCGATCGGCAATTCGGCGGATCTTCACGGCGCGTTGCAACAGGCCGGAATCTCGCGTACACCCAAGAGGCTGTCGGGGATCCAGCAGGCCGCGGCTCGTAGTACTTCCAAAAACACGCTTCAGAGAAGTTCCCAGCGGAATCCGGCCAACCCGCAATCAATCAGGAGCAACGGCCAGCAGCGGATGATCCGCGGCGGTAACATGCCCTTGCCTGCACAGCGGATGGCGATGAACCCGGCGATTCGGCAGACCAGCGCTCAGGGTATTCAGCCGGCGGGCGGCGTCTACACGGCTGATGGCAGCATGGCTGGCGATGCTATGGTGGCCGGCGGGGGCAGCATGGGTGTTGAGGCCGTGCCAGCGACTTTTATGCATCGCAGCCAGGGCGGCCCAGCGGGCAGCTATGACAATGCCAACATGCCCGCTTATGCCTGGCCGAGTTATGCTTCCTACCCGAACTACGCTGCCTTGACTTATCCGCAGCAGTATTCGCCAACGGCTTGGCCCTACATTGGCCCATTTTATCCCTATCCGCAAGTGCCGCTCGGCTGGCGGAAGGTTTGCTTGGAATGGGATGATGGCTGGTGGTTCCTGGATTTCAGCCATGCGGGTGATAGCCACTAGGCGTTGCCCGGAGAAAAGCGACCCGAATTTTGGAAATTGCTCGACCCCATCGCGAAGCAACTCGCGGTGGGGTTGTTGCTTGCGCGGAGACACGCTCTTGTTGAATCAGAACGCCTTGGTCAGCGGCGTCCGAGAGTAACGCCATCCCGCCAGTGGGCAGTGCCAAAGCTGCGCTGGCGGGATCAGCTTGCTATCAACGGCAAGTTTTGACCGTCACAATCGGAAAAACCCGCAAGTTTTCTCCAGCCTAACTCGATAACTACGTCTAGTGGTGCCGAACGCACTTAGGCCATGGGCTGGGAATAGATTCGTGCTGGCCAGTTCCTGCGAACCACTTCTCCCAACCAAGACAAGATTCTCGCTGCTGGACAGGGGACGCGTGATGTCAAAAACAACGACCATCGCCACAGGAATTGCATTAGCGGTCCTGCTATCAGCCACATCGGGCTGCTTCTGGGGCCTGCCGACGCAAGGCCCGAGCCTGGGAATCCTGGCGATTCCCATTCCGGTCAGTCCCTACTTTCAAGATCAAAAGGAAGACGTGGCTTGGGAAAAGGAGCGATACGAACGCGTGCCGATCCTCGGTCCGGTAACCTCGGGCGGTTCGCCGGTGGCGCTCGACCCACCCAGTGACGACGAAGTGATGCGTGCCCTGGAGAAAGCCGAGCCAGTCGAAGGGGGCATCCCGTTCCTGTGGGAGCGGTGCCGCAACGATGTGCGGATTGTGAAATACAAGATTGCCGACTATGTGGATCCTCCGCGAGTCTATCCGCTCCTTGGTCCAGCGCAGCAACATCATGCCCATTACAAGTGCATCATCTACTACGAGGACATCCGTCGCATCGGTTGGCCGGTGCCGCACACGATCCGCGATGACGAGGCGGAAGAGGTGATCTACATCGACCACAATCACTTGCACATGGTTGGTAATCTCGATACAGGCGCGGGTGCCAAGTTTTAGCGTGAAATGGCGGGGTCGCCGGGACGCAGACGGCAGCGTTGGCCATCGAAACACGAGTTCACTCAGTTTGTCATGTGCAAGGAACTGGGTGAACTTTGTCATGCGCTGTTGAGTTGACTGATCAGAAGTTGGGATTGAGGGGCGGCCAAATGATACCTGAAGCGACTGTCGAGCGGAGATTGCTTTCATGAGTTGCAACATTCGCGTTTTCTGCATGGCAACCGGTGTCCTTGCCGCCCATGGAATCGCAATTGCCAATATCGCGGCGGCCCAGCAGGTGGTAGGCGAAGCCGCCCAGGGAGAAATCATCCCCACGCGCAGCCTGTTCGATATGCTGCTGGCAGGTGGGCCGCTCATGTTGCCAATCGCGATCGCCTCGTTTGTGATGTTGTTGGTCACGTTCGAGCGAACGGTCAGCCTTCGCCAACGGCGTGTTGTATCACGGCTGTTTGTTGAGCGATTTCTGTTGCAACTCCGAGAGGGAGCACTGGATCGGAACGAAGCTCTGGAACGGTGCGAAGAAGAACCCAGCCATATTGCCTGTGTGTTTGCCGCCGCGGTGCGTAAATGGGGTAAGCCGGCCGTCGAGGTCGAACAAGCCGTTCTGGACGAAGGGGAGCGAACCGGCAACGTGCTGCGGCGGTATCTCCGCGTGCTCAATGGCGTAGCAACCGTCTCGCCACTGCTAGGATTGCTCGGCACGGTATGGGGCATGATGGAGTCGTTCAACTCGATCGCCAATCATGGAGCCATTGGCCGGGCCGAGTTGCTGGCGGGCGGAATCAGCCACGCGATGATCACCACGGTAGGAGGTTTGTTCGTCGCGATTCCAGCTTTGATTCTCTATTTGTATTTTGCCGGGCGGGTCGATCGCCTGATCATGGAGATCGATCACCACGGCCAGGAAGTTGTGGGCTTGATTTCTTTGGAAGGGCTGGAGGAACGGAAGAATTCCAGGATGGCGACCGCCCGACGTAAGGCGGCGTGAAGAGAAGGTCATGTCTTGGTAATTTGCCTGCCCGCTGAAGCGAGCGTCGCCAGGAAATTGGGTTGAGTGATAGCCTTGCCATGCCACTGAAGCTGCAACACGAAGAGACGCCGGCACTGAATCTGACGCCGATGATCGACCTGCTGTTCTTGTTGATTATCTTCTTCATGGCGGCGGCAAATTTTGGTGAGCCGGAGCAAAACATTAGCGTGGCCGTGCCCGAAGTGTCGCAGGCCGGTGAAAGTGTCGCGACGTCCAAGCCGCGAATCGTCACCGTGTTCCCTGACGGCCGGTATGACTTCGATGGGGAATCGGTTACCCTCGACGACCTGACCACGCGATTGACGGCTGCACGCAGCCAGCATGGCGGCCTCTCGGTCGTGATTCGTGGCGACGCCCATTGCACATTCCAACAGGTGGCGTCGGCCTTGTCCGCCTGCCAGCAGGCTGGGATTTCAGAACTGGGAATCACGGTACGCGTCGCCAGCGTGGGTGGTGTGGGTAATGTGCGTTGAGGGCGGCATGTTTCAGCACCTTATCGCCGCCGGATTTTTAGGGCGCATCACCCAGATGTCGCTATTGCACCTGCTTCTGTGGTGCGGCATGGCAGCATCCAGTGTCGGGCTGATCGTGCTGTTACGCACAAGCTGGGCCACACAGCGACCGCTGCATAAGTGCGCGATCCTGTCGCTGGCGGTGCATCTGCTGTTGGCCTGCATCGCGATGACAGTCCGGATAGTGGTGGGCGAAAGCGGTATTGGTTCCGGGCCGCCGATCCGCGTGCGTATCGTACAAGAATCGCCTGTGACGGCAGTGTCGATGACCGATCTGGTCGTTGCATCTGCCGAACTAACCCCGCCGCCGTTGATCGAGACGCCGGCAGTTGAGCCGGAGGAATCCCTCTCCGATCCCACGCAGGAAGAAATACCACCCAAGCCGCCGACGGAAGCCATAACACCCGATCAGCCGATTGCGGAGTCAACCGACTCGGAGATCATTGATGCGAGCGATGACACGTTACCCCTGATTGACCCTTCAGCGTCGAGCCTGGCTGCCAGTTTAGTCGGGACCGAGGACGCCCCGTCCCGGGTTGATGACGCTGAAAATAGGCCGCAAGACACGGCGGACGAGGACACGCCTGCAGTTGTCGATTCTGCAAGGAATAATAGCACCGACTTGCCGCTGCCGACGGCCGCTACCTCCGTGGCGGTTGCTGGCAGCACGACCGCGCCGTATAAGCTGCGGGCTGACACGGATCGATTGAGCCTGGTCGAGTCGCAAGGCGGGAGTCGCGAAACGGAGGCGGCCGTGGAGGCGGCCGTGGCGTGGCTTGCCGCCGTGCAGTCGCCCGATGGCCGCTGGGATGCGAGCCGGTTCGGCGCCGGACGGGAATTGGCGGTGTTGGGTCACGATCGGCATGGGGCGGGACGGGACGCCGACACCGGGATCTCTGGATTGGCGATTCTGGCGTTTCTTGGTGCGGGTCACACCCATCAAAGCGGCAGTTACGATCGAACGGTGGGCCGCGGCCTCGATTTCTTGATGCGTTCCCAAGCAGCCGATGGAAATCTATACGGAAACGCCGAATTTTACGCCCAAATGTATTGCCACTCGATGGCCTCGTTTGCACTCGCCGAGGCACTCGCCATGACCGGCGACCGGCGGCTCGAGCCGAGCGCGAGGCGGGCAATCAACTTTTCACTGCGCGCTCAGCATCCGTCGACGGGGGGCTGGCGGTATCGCATCGAGGATACAGGTGACACCAGCCAATTGGGTTGGCAAATGATGGTCCTGGCAAGTGCGGAGCGATCCGGAATTGCTGTCACACCTTCCACGTGGACAGGCATCGAACGATTTCTGCGAAGCGTGCGCCGTGGTCAGTACGGAGGATTAGCCAGTTATCGGCCGGATGGACCGCCCAGCACATCCATGACGGCCGAGGCATTCTACTGCCATTTGTTACTAAGTGAGGTCACCAAGGGTGTAGTTGATGAACACGCTGCTGTTGAATCGACAACGCGGATTTTGTCATCGCTGCCACAACGGGATCTCGTCAACCTCTATTACTGGTACTATGCGACGCTCGCGCTGCACTCTCGCCAAGGTG
>JAKEGR010000189.1 GCA_022615465.1 Planctomycetota bacterium
GAGGTTGCGCCCGTTGGTAAAGACGTAGTGAACTACATGGCTGAGGGTACCAAGGGCGCAGTTCGTGACATGGCCACCGCCGTGGGCGAGGGCCTTCGCGCTGGCACACCCGCGAAAGAAGTCCGGATCGCGCGCTGTTACAAATGCAACGCGGACAACGAGGCGACCGCGAATTTCTGCAAAGGCTGTGGCACGCCGCTGGTAAAGACCAAGCCGTGTCCGAGTTGCGGGGAGTTGAATGACCCGGATGCCAGGTTCTGCGACAGTTGTGGGAAGGCCGTTGCCTAACCCGCTGCTTGGCCGCGTCGGCTTAACCCGAACGTTACGCCTGTCGCACCGTTTCCCGCTCCCACGCGAACCCGACCCGCTCCACACGGCTACCCCTCCTGTCTTTGCGGGTTAGGATTGGATGCTGCTTGTCCCGCACGATGCCTTGCGAAGAATGCAAGCCGCAGTCCTTCTGCACCGGCGGATAGTTGCCGAGATTGGCGCAGCCGCCCAGGACGTAGAAGGCGCGACCGGGTGCGAGCACGCGGGCCATGTTGCCTAACAATCGTGTGGCATCCGGTCGAACACCGATTTCGCCAGAAGCCCAGCAGTTCCATGCTTCCGGGCCGCTTGCCTGACAGTTGTAACCCGTTTATAGTAAGCGGTTTAATGGCCGTTCAGGTCTGCCGGCATTCCTTGCTCAAGAGCCAGCCGCGGGGGGTGGTCGCCGATTCAGAAACGACGCCGTTATTTCGGTCGTTGGCTCTGGAATCGCATTTCTGGCGAACCCACCAGGAAGAGCAAGCGTAACCGGTACACAGGGTAAGTGCTATCGCAGCAGCAAGCGAGAGTGAACATGGCGGGTGATACAGTCATCGAAACGAGGGCCCTCTCGAAGATCTATCGCGACTTCTGGGGCCGGCCCAAGGTGCGGGCCCTCAAGGCGCTCGACTTGGAAATCAAGCAGGGCGAAGTGTTTGGTCTGCTGGGGCCTAACGGCTCCGGAAAAACGACGACCATCAAGCTGCTCCTCGGCCTGCTGTTTCCCACCGACGGCCAGGCCCTTGTTTTCGGCAAGGATGCCACCGATGTCAGCAAGAACGAACGCATCGGTTATTTGCCCGAGGAGTCGTATCTTTACCGTTTTTTGAACGCCGAGGAGACACTCGATTTCTACGGTCGGCTGTTCGACATTCGGCATGACGTGCTGAAGCAGCGAATCGACGATCTGATTAAGATGGTCGGCCTCGACCGCGCCCGCAAACGGCAACTCAAAGAGTATTCCAAGGGCATGACGCGCCGCATCGGCCTTGCCCAGGCGCTGATCAACGAACCTGACCTCATCCTTCTCGATGAACCAACCAGCGGTCTCGACCCGATCGGCACTCGGGAAATGAAAGACATGATCCTGCGCCTGCGTAGCGAAGGGAAAACTATCGTCATGTGCAGCCACTTGCTGGCAGACGTTCAGGACGTGTGTGACCGAATCGCGATTTTGCACCAGGGTGAGCTGAAGGAATTGGGCCGCGTCGATACGCTCCTCACGGTGGCCGACGTTACCCAGATTCGCGCAAAGCGATTGAATCCAGACTGCCAGAATGAAATCCGCCAGGTGATTGAGCGGCATCATGGCGAACTGGTTAGTATCGAGCATCCGACGACGACGCTTGAGGAGCTGTTCCTCTCCATCGTTCGTGACAGTGAGGCTCGGCCCGGACGGCGCGCTGTTGCCGCCGCCGAGCCGGCCGCACCCCCTTCGTAGGTCAGGCTTTCCAGCCTGACCAATTGAACTCCTTTCAGGCAAGAAAAGCCTGACTGACAACATCCAGCCTGATTGATCGATGGTTCTCGAAAAGGAAGTCCTTCCTTATTTAACGTGGCTTATGGGCGGTTCCGGGACAGAACTCGGAACGCTCTACCGCTTTTTGATCATTGCGGCCATGCTCGCCGTGTTGGCGCTGCTAATCGGCTTTTTGACCGCGTTGCTCCGCTACGGACCACTCAAGGCCGGCGACTTGACTTACCGCGTCCTCGTGAATGGATTTTCGGAACTTGCCCAAGTCTCGCCCCGGCGTGTTTGGGCGCTGGCGCGACTCGCCGTGAAGGAATCGATCCGCCGCCGTGTCGTGGTGGTACTCGTGGTCTTCGCGATGATCCTGCTGTTCGCCAGTTGGTTTCTGCAAACCGGGTACCGCGATCCGGGCAAGCTGTTTTTCAGCTTCGTTCTCACCGCAACGACCTACCTGGTGCTGTTCATCTCGCTCTTGATCAGTGCTCTCAGTTTGCCACAGGACTTCAAGTCAAAGACGATTCATACGGTGATGACCAAACCGGTACGCGCGGGCGAAATCGTCCTGGGGCGCATCCTCGGCTTCACGATTGTCGGCACCGTGCTGCTTGCGATCATGGCGATCGGTAGTTACCTGTTCGTGGTCCGTACGCTCTATCATACCCATGCGGTCGAGGTCGCGAATCTCGAAAGCATCAACGATGCCGACGGCAACGTCATCGGCAAGAAAGGCCATACCACTTCCAGCCAGTCGCACCGGCACGAAATCGAGGTCGATGCGGAGGGGAACGGCGTGGCCCTCTCGGCCAATGGCCATGATCACGAGATCACGGCCGGACAGCATGGCGGTGAAATGGCATACGAAGTCGGCGGTCCGCGGGGATTGATGCGTGCCCGCATGCCCCATTACGGGAAATTGCGTTTTCTCGACCGTAAGGGCGTCGACGTGGCACGGGGCATCAGCGTTGGCAGCGAGTGGACGTACCGCAGCTTTATCGAGGGCGGCACATCGGCCGCCGCCATTTGGACCTTCGACGGCATCGATGATTCCACTTTGCGGCGCGCCGACGACGGCGACGGCCAGTACTTGCCCCTGGAACTCATCGTCCGAGTGTTCCGCAGCTACACAGGCAATATCGATCGTGGCATTCAAGGCAGCGTCCAACTCCGTAACCCAGACAAACCTGACATCAAGACCGATCTTGAAACGTTCACCGCGAAGGATGATTCGATCAATGATATCAACCTGTCGCGGAAGCTGTACGATCCCCAGCAGAAGCCGATCGACTTGCTCGAAGATTTGGTGAGTGAGGACGGCCGCCTGGACGTGATTGTCCAATGTCTCGATCGGTCCCAGTACTTCGGCTTTGCCCAAGCAGACGCCTACCTTCGGAAGCCAGACGGTTCGCCCTGGGTGAACTTTGTGAAGGCCTTTCTCAGCATTTGGGTTCAAATGTTGCTGGTCATCGCCATTGGCGTAACCTGCAGCACGGTTGTCAACGGCCCCGTGGCGGTGATGTTTACCGTGGCGTTCATTGCGCTCGGTTTCTTCAAGGAGTTCTTCGTGAACGTGGCTACCGGCAAACAGGTAGGCGGCGGCCCCTTGGAGTCTCTCGTGCGGCTCGTCACCCAGAAGAACCAAACGACGGGGTTGGATGAGGACAACCTGAGCGTGCAATTGATGCATGCCGTTGATAAGTTCTTTGAAACGGCCATGCGCAGCCTGGCCTACGTCCTGCCCGATTTCCGCTCATTGAGCACCGTGGACTATGTCGCCTACGGCTTTAATATCCCTCCGAGCAAGGTGTATCAGGATCTTACGGTGGGCTTGGCTTACCTTGCCGGTCTGCTGGTGATTGGATACTTCTTGCTGAGGACGCGCGAGGTGGCCAAATGAGCGAACGCCGCTCCTTCTATCGCAAAATTGCTTACGGCATCGGGATCATCGTTCTTCTCTTCCCCTTGTTTTGGCTCAGTTCCCCCGCAACACAGACCGAGCCGGGGGGAAAATTGGCCCGGCTTCGCGATGAATACCGGCTTGGCCAGGCGAATATAGGCGAGATCGATCCAGCCAGTGAAACGATGAAGCTCGCCACGCTTGGCCTGCGCGGTGTCGCCGTGAATCTGCTCTGGGAGAAGGCCAACTACTACAAGAAGACGGAGGACTGGACGAACCTTACCGCGACGCTCGAACAATTGGCCAAGCTACAGCCGAATTTCACTACGTTCTGGCGTTTCCAAGCGTGGAATTTGAGTTACAACGTATCGGTCGAATTTGACGACTACCACGATCGCTACTATTACGTCCGCCGCGGCATCCAATTCCTTGAGAAAGGCGAACGGCACAACCAGGATAGCCCCCGTCTGCTCTGGGATTTGGGCTGGTTTATAGGCCAGAAGATCGGCCGTGCCGATGAACATGAGCAATATCGCCGCTTGTTCAAAAACGACGACGAGTTCCATCCACCGGATCGATTGCCCGATCAACGCGACAACTGGCTCGTCGGCAAGGAGTGGTATAACAAGGGCGTGGATGCCGTCAAGCTGAGGGGGATGGACCTCGGCAAGCAGAGTCCTCGCATCTTCTTTTCCAGCCCGGCCATGTCGCAGATCAATTATGCCGCGGCGATTGAAAAGGAAGGGTTTTTCGAAAAGGCTCGCCGGGCGTGGATTCGCGCCGGCCAGGAGTGGGACCAGTTTGGCGACGAGGTCATTGAACATTCCACCGGCGTCCCGTTGCGGTTGGGCGACCAGCCGCGACTGGAAGGGGTAGTCGCCGAGCTGCGCAAACGGCTCGACGCCATGGCGCCCAGTCTGCGTGAAAAGATCGCCAAGGAGAAACTCGACGCGCTGACAACGGCAGAACGCACACTTCACGAGATCCCCCCTGCCGAGCTTACCGACGACCAACTGAAGCAATGGGAGGTGATTGAGGAAAAGCTGAAGGTGAGCGATCGCGATCTTGCGGAACGCATCGCCCGCGACGAACCCGCTCGGGCCAAGGAATCATTGCGATTGTTGAACGAACTGGAACGCGAAGACCTGCACCTGTACTACACGATCAGTTATAAGCGGGACAGCAACTACGACTATTGGGCCACGCGATGTGCATTCGAGCAGACGCCCAACGCGATTGCCGCTCGCGAGAAGATGTACAACGCTCGCAAGGCATTCCTCGACCAGAATCTGCCGCTAGCCAAACAGCTCTACAAAGACGGTTTTGCCAAATGGCGGTTGGTGATCGATGCGTTTCCATCCATCCTGGACGATGAAGCCACGACGGGAGACGATCTGATCGAGTATCTGCAGAAGTACCGCGAAGTCCTCGATCAGCTCGACGAGACGTTGGAGGATGATTTCCCACTCTGGGAAGTCATCGAGAAATTCGACAATGATGGTAAGTTCACCGACGAACTCAAAGCACATCAGGAACGCAAGGCCGCGAATGGCAATGTACCGGCCGGAGCAAATGACGAAGCAAATGGCACCGCGCCAACCGGTGCCAGCAGCGAAACGGCACCGGAAACCATCAACGAACCGCGGCCCGGAGAAGGGGCGGACAACGCGGCGGACAAGTCCAACGTTGATGCTGGCAACCCATTGGGTACAGCGCCCCAATAGCAATCGCCTTTCTTGTCTCTTTTTCCTTTCCGCAC
>JAKEGR010000020.1 GCA_022615465.1 Planctomycetota bacterium
GTTCTACGGCGGGAATTTTCGGCGGATCGTTTTTCTTCCGAAGAGCGTGCCTATTGGAAGGAGCACTTGTTCGACGAGCTGCTGGTGCGTTCTCAGCACAAGGCTTCGCCGGTAAATGCCATCCAGGAAGAACAACGCGATTTTGTTCGGGCGATCCGCGAAGGGAAATCGCCCCGCGTGGATGGCGCTGCCGGACGCGACGCGGTTGCAGTCGCCGAGATGATTCGGAAACGCATCGCGGAGCATGCCTGGGATGGCGCGCTGGACGTCCGACGCGGCCCCTTCGCGATGCCCACGCTCCCGATGGTCGCTGGCTCCACGCAGCCGGCCGCCGATCGCGAGTTGCGACGCCGCGCGGGGTAGCCTCGGCCCGATAGGGTTCAAGGACCACCCGTGGCATTCGCAGCCACTCGTTTATGCCAGGTCGCGATCCTCAAACAGGATCAGCGCCAGCAGCATGGCAACGGTGGAATACAGGACGCAGTACAGGACTGCCCAGCCAAGGTAGTTCATCGGTACGGGAACGCCGCCGGCGACTGCCGCCTGAATGTTGAAATGGTCAAGTACCGGCAGCACCAGCGCGATTAACCGGCCGATGAAGGCCACGTATTCCATTTGCCCCGCGGATGACTGAACGATGAGTGGTCCCAGGTGGCCCAGCACGTAAATCGCGCCGCAGATTACCAAGTTGGGCAGCATTGGCAGTCTGGTCGAAATGGCGACGCTAATGGCGGTCAACATGACCGTTTCCAGAAACGCGAGCACGAGCCCGGGTACAGTACCGATCATTTCGGCATAGCAAAGTTGCCAGTTGGGGTCGGGATTGGCCGTTTCGCGGGCGTCGTACACGACCTTATACGATATGGTGATGAGCAGAATCACACCGAGTACGACAAACAACAAGAAGAGCGCCCAGACAATCCCCAGGAACTTGCCAAGGACGAACTGCCGGCGGCTGATCGGCTTGGACAACAGCGTGAGCGCGGTCCGGCCTTCGATTTCATCGGCCACCGAAACGCTGGCTGTCCACAGGCCCACGAGGATCGCGAGAACCGTGATGGTGGTCAACCCCGAGTCCTTGAGCATTTTCACGTCTTCGCCGAAGGTGTTGTACGGGATGTAGATGTAGAGGAGCAGGGCAAACGCGCCGCCCAGTGTGGCGAGCAAGTACAGCGGCTGGGCGACTGCTTCCTTGGCGGTGGCGAAGGCAATCGCCGAGAGACCGGGTAACAGCCACTGAAGCAGAAGGTACACGACGTAGACAGCGACGACGGCGGCCGCGGTGATCGGAATCTGATGCACCTCGGGCATCAGCACGTCGGTGGTGATGTTGATGGTTAGCTTGGTTGGCAAGTCGCTTTCGTTGGTCACATACAGCTTGTCGACCGTGTCGTTAAACAGGCGATGCGTCTTGCTGCTGGGCTTCCAGGCATACAACTCGTTGCCTTGGACAGAGAGCAGTGGATGGGAGTAGGCTTTTCCCGGCTCAACGCCGATCACCAGATCCTGCTCACTCTCGAGGGAATACCCCTGCAATTCATCGGAGCGGAAACGAATCGACACCTGGAAGTCATCTTGATGCGCGGGGATTGTGACCGTCTGTGTTGACGACCCCACCTGAGGCAGGCGGCGGAGGGATTCGAGGACAGGGCCTACCGGCATCATCATCCCACCAAGGACGGCAAACAGGACAAACGCCATCACGATGTACGAGATCGGCTGCAGGACGCTTTCCTGGATGAACCGCGGCACGGCGTTGGCGGCGGGCCGCGAAATCACCCACAACAGCCCGGACAGCAGCAGCAGGATCACGGCGCCAATTGCGACGCCGACCGAGAGCAGCCAAACCGGCGTGAGCCAAATGGTCAAATTACCGAGGAGGATGGGGGGCATAAGAGTGAATGATGGGTGATACTTATTCTACCGTGAATTCCAGGAAACGCTCAGTTGGCTGATTGCCTCCGCCCCTTATGAGAACTGGAATCGGCGGTCAGTTCAAGGGCCGCTCCGTCGCGGCGTGGAGAGTCAAAACCGGATGTCGAAGCCGGCAAATTCTCCGGTGGCCGATTGCGTATCCCGTTTTTCGTCACGAATGTGCCCCTTGAAGCGGTCGCGGACCTCGGCGAGGAACGGCTCGATCTGCCAGCGATCGCCTTCGGCCACCAGCTCGACGTTGCCGTTGGGCAGGTTGCGCACATAGCCGGAGACGGCGTAATTCGTGGCGATAGACCGAGTGATGTACCGAAAGCCGACGCCTTGCACTTGGCCGGCATAGTGGATGGTGGTGCGTTGCTGGACAGGCGTTCTGCTCATGGTGACTACGCCAGCGCTGGGCCGGCGGGTTTCAAGACATTCACGGCGGCTCGACGAATCTGGGCCGATGGTGGCAAGTATATCCGTCGAGTGCTGGCACTGCCAGCCTTGACCGGGCAGTGTGATTTATCTATCCTCCCGCGCGATGAGCCGCTCGATTCGTTACTGCATTGCCGCGCGGGCTGTCGTGTTGACGGCGGCCGTTACGTTGTGTTGCGCGCTGGGGCGTGGTTCGGAGCCGCGCATTGCGGGGCGTCCGTCGGTGGAACCCTTTCGCGGCGTTGTGGTCCTGCGAGATGGCGGCGTGTTGAGTGGGGAGATCACACGCGCCGGCGAGCGTTATGTCGTGATCACAACCGAGAGCGAGATCAACGTTGCCGCGGCCGATGTGACGATTGTGTGTCATTCGCTGGAAGACGCTTACGAGCGGCAGCACAAAGCAATGCGTGCTCCTTCGGCCGAATCGCATTTACAGTTGGCCGATTGGTGTTTGCGTAACGGTCTCCTGGCACAAGCGGCACACGAACTTGCCGAGGCGCGCAATCGCGACCCGCGGGAGCCGAAGCTGGCTTTACTCGCAAGGCGGTTGGCCGTGCTCGAACAGGCACGCCCATCGCAGCCGACCAGCGCAACCAGACCAGCGACGACCGGGCCAGCGGAACTGCCGATGCAGGCCGCCGCGGACACGGTCCAGTTCAATATGCTGGCGAGCGACTTGCCGGACGGGGCGGTCGAACGGTTCACTCGCAAAGTGCAACCGGTGCTCGTAAATAGCTGTGCGACTGCGGGCTGTCATTCCATGGGGGGATCGCACCAGTTTCAACTGGATCGGGCATTGCTCCACGGGATGGCCAACCGGCGATCAACCATGCACAACCTGTTGGCAACGCTTGCGCTGGTGGACCGCGATCAGCCGGAACGCAGCCCGTTGCTGACGGTGCCGCGGCGGGCGCACGGTGGGATGGAGGAGGCGGTAATCGGCCCGCACGATGACAAACTGCTCTTGCAGCTTGTCGAATGGGTGGCCGTGGTCGCGCAGCAGCCAGAGCAGGATGGAATGGCAGTTGTGACGGATAGCACGATGGACGTGGAGTCGGTCAATCCGGCGGTGTTCGCGCGGGAAATCACGCTGCGTCCGCCGCAACGCCTCCGATACGGCGCGCAATTACAGCCGGTCGAGCCAAAGGATGAGTTTGATCCGGAAATTTTTAATCGCCGCGATGCAGACGGCGGCGCGGCAGCACCGTAGATCGCCGGGCAACAGGGGCCTTCTGCTGGCCGCTTTTCTTACATGGTGCCGGTTTCGTATTCACCCATCGCTTGTTCACCTTCGACGTAGCCGCTCGTGACCTGTCCGCCGCCGGCGGAGCCAGCGCGGTGCGTGCCGCTGGCATTGCATTCACAATCGGCTACCGGCGGCGAGTAATCGTGGCAGGAGCTGCAACTCCGGCAGCCCGAGACGCTGAGGGCGATGCCGCAGACAAGACTGGCGAAAAGCAGAAAATTGCGTTCCATCGCAGGCGTTCCTTCACATTGCAGAGGGAGAACCGTCCACCGCCGATTTCTTCGCTCTACTGCATGGAGCAAGAATGCGGGATGGTGTAACCACACGATCGGCTGGCGGCAATCGTAACGATGAGAGAAAGCGCGAGGATCGCAACGCCCATACGCTACGGGTGATGGCAATGCTGGCTGGTGGAGACCCATCGCATTCGGCCGGCCTGGCAATCGTGCCTACCAAGGGGCCATATCCTGGATCGCCAAGGCTTTACGGATGCGAGGGTCGGCCAGCGTGTCGGCAACGAATCGCGCGCCAGCGAAGTCGTGTTGAATCGTGTGAGCGTTGGGAACTGCGACCGTGAACGCCCCGGAGGAGACGCCAGCGTGACAGCCGTTTGCACTGTCTTCGAGCACCATGATCTGATTAGGCCGCAGCTCAAAGCGGTCCGCGGCGGCGAGGTAGATGTCCGGGGCGGGCTTGCCCCGTTCCACATGATCGGCCGTGAGGATGAAGCGAAAGCGGTCGAGCATTTTGAGGCGTGTCAGGACGTCCTCGGCATAGGAGCGCGTGCTGGCCGTGGCAATGGCGAATGGAAACGCGGCTGCTTCCAGAGCATCCGCCAGTTCACGAAACCCAGGCATCATCTCCAGGGAGGTGTCCATGAGCTGCGTGAGAATCACGCGGCATTCGGTGGCCAGGTCATCGACCAGATCGGGCAGGGCATGGTACTGGACCATGATCCGGAACGCTTCGAGAACCGACCGGCCCATCATTTGATTCCGCAGTTCACGGTCGTGCGTTTTGCCCCGGCCATGCAGCATTTCATCGATGACTTCCTCGTAGAGGTCTTCGGTGTTCACGATCAAGCCATCGAGATCGAATACGACGGCCTGGAGCGGGGTAGATTGATCCATGAGAGGAACTTCGGCAACTGGCAGACAGGTGATTTCTGATGTGGGGACGAACCACAACCGTCGTGGAAAGGCGGACACTCCCGACAATTGCGGGTTAGGTTCTCAAGCTCGGCGAGACCCGGCATGGCCAAGGCTGTTAAGGCAGGGAGCCAATGTTGCGAAGGATGATGGCCAGTTCGTTCAGGATAACACAGGTAACGCCCCAAATACAGTGCTCATCCACGCGGTAGCAAGGGGCGCGGAAAACGAGCGGGCCGCGTTCGATGATCATTTCGTCAACAGCGTGTGGATCAAGCAGCCTTTCGAGCGGCAATTCGACCACGCGCTCGACTTCGTCGGCGTTCGGTCTCCACTCCGGCTCGCGAGCCGAGACCGCCAACCAAGGCCGGATGAGAAAGTCGCTGGCATAAACGTAGCAGTTGGCGAGATGGCCGATGATCGAAACAGGCCCGGCAACGCCAAGTTCTTCACGCAGTTCGCGGATCGCCGCCAGTTCGCTTGTTTCGTTTTGTTCAACCATGCCGCCGGGAAGGCTGATCTGGCCGCCGTGGTGAGCCAGCGCGGCCGGGCGGAGCGTCACGGGCACGCGCCACTGACCCCCGCGGCGAAACAGCAGCAGGACGACGGCAGCGTGGCGTGCCGTGGCGGGCGGGGGGCCGAAATGCCGGCCGTAATTCAACTCGTGCGCCATGCGCTTGCCGCCACTGCCCCGGGCGCGGTGTTGGGTCAGTGCCGCGGCAAGTTGTGTTGGCAGGTTACTCGCGGTCGTCAGGTTGGCGATCAACTCGGTAGACAACATATTCGTCGTTCGCAAAATCAACATGCTGTGGATAAACAACTGTCAGAGCAAGCGGCTTACGCCCACGGGTGACAATGTAGTCGGCGCCATATTCCTCGGCGATTCGTCGCAGATGTTCGGTATCGAAGTAATCGAGCGATTGGGCCGGCTCGGTGGTGTCGTCGGTTTCTTCCGGGGCAATGTCTCGCAGTCGCTGGTACCATTCAACCATGCCGCGAGCATCCTGGGGAATGTCTTTGCGCGTCGCGACCTCGGGTCGACCAGTCCGCCACTTGAAGGATTGGGCTCCGTAGGGCGTGAGAAATCGTGCGTTCTCGGGTGTGTTCTCAGCGATCCATTGGCAGACCTCGGCCCAGGCGGCGTAGTCGCGCATTTTCCCGTCGGCAGGCGGTACCGGGTTTGAATATCTGGCAAATGATACGCCTGCCGTGTGCCAGCCCGCAAAGAGCAAAGCGGCCGAGAGGGCTACAATCGACCACGGGCGGCGACGGTCGATTCCCATGGTGATAAGGGCTACCGCGAACAGGGCGACGGCCATTGGGGCGGCAAAATCGGTGAGCCGGAACCAGTAGTATTTGAGTAACCGGGCGGCGATCAGCGGGTGGTTCCACAGAATGAGTTCAATGGCCGTCCCGATGACAGCCACCAAAACCGCACCCCAGGCAAAAACTTCGATGCGGCGGAGTCCAGCAAAATAAATGCCAGGGATCGGGGATGGGAGATCGGGGTCTCGTGACGAGTTGGCAAGCTGCGGACTTCGGGTGGTTGGTGGGAAGTATCTACGGGATGCCCAACCCAACGTGGCAAGAATCAACAGCAACGCACCGTGGCGTTGCAGCCTCGCGGCGATCTCCTCCGCGGGCAAGTGCCATAGAGCGAGGTGGTGCGAGAGCCGGTCAAAGACGTAAATGCGATTTGCTTCGGCAACAATTTGTGGCGATTCGTTCCAGGTGAGCCTGAGTGCCGGTACGACTCCGAGCAGCGCCAACAGCCCACCACCAAGCAGTCCCGGCAGCATGGATGCGATCGCGACGCGCCGGCGATCATCGATGCACCAGATTCCGGCGCACACGAGGGCAGTCCAGCCACCCACAATCGGATGAAACGCCGAGGCCACGCCGAGCAACAACCACAGTCGATTCCAGTTGTGGTCGATTAGCTCACGCAAGGCCAGGAGCACAAAGACGTACGCAAAACATTTCGCTTCGACACCGCCAACGACCCACTCACCGGCCAGGTGCGCGAGATTGGTGAGCGTGACAAACAATGCAGCGGAAAGCACGGCAGCCAGCGGCCGCGGCACGAGCCGCCAACTCAGGCGTTGCCACGCCCAAGCGAGCAGCGTCCACACGAGCAACCGTCCGACCCAGGCGGTCGCTGTCAGTGAGAGCCACCGCGTCACCCAACCAAATGCCCAAATGAACGCGAGTTGCGTATCGGCCGAGTCGAGGAACAGGTCGCCCTGGCACCAGTCAGGATTCCAGTAGTGTTTCAGGCGGCAGAGGTAATGGGATTCGTTGAGGTGGGGGGGTGGATCACCCGCCAGCGTAAAAAAAACGAGAACGATCAGCAGCACTTCGGCCCAGCGCTGGGACGGCGACTGGCCACGCGGCGGCAGGGGTTCCTCTTGTTCTTTCTGCTGCGTGGCTTGTTCCATGGCTTGACCGCAAAAAACCTGTTCCTCTGTCAGCGTACCCGGATTGGCCACGCGCGGCCAGACGCATGGCTGGTGGCGATCTCGCAAACGTCGGCCACACTGGCGCACGGTTTGAGATCGCAGTCCAAGAACGTTTGACTTGTAGCAGCCTCGCTTGCTCTAACCAAGTAGGGCGATCTTCCGGAAATCGTCGCGCAGCGAACCATAGAGTTTCTGGTAGAGCGGGAAGGCCGCGTCGTACTTTTTGCGAGCCGCGGCAGCCGGCGTGGTCACGCCGGTGGTTTTCACGGTGGCGTCGCAGGCCTCGACAACGTCGTTGAATTCACCGGCACCGACCGCGGCCAGCAGCGCGACGCCGTAGGCCGGGCCTTCATCGGCGGCCATGGAGATAACAGTTTTTCCAAACGCATCGGCCTGCATCTTTCGCCAGAATGGACTCTTCGCTCCACCGCCTGACGCACGGATTTGGCGAACACGGACGCCCAGTTCCTCGATGATCGAGAGGCAATCGCGGAGTGAGTAAGTAACGCCTTCCATCACTGCCCGCACCAAGTGGCCGCGGGTGTGTTTCATCGTGAGGCCGACCATGGCACCGCGGGCAAAGGGATCGGCATGCGGCGTTCGTTCGCCCGCGAGATAGGGCAAGAAAAATAGTCCTTCCGCGCCGGGAGGCGTCGCGGCTGCTTCTTGAGTGAGCAGGTCGTAGACGTCGAGTTTGCGTCGCTTGGCGGCGGCAACGTCGGCTTCGCAGAGTGCATTGCGGAACCATTGCAGCGAGCCGCCGGCCGCGAGCGTGACGCCCATCATGTGCCACTTGCCGCGGACCGCGTGGCAAAACGTGTGCAAGCGGCCGTGCGGATCGACTTCTGGCTTCTCGCTGTGGACGAACACGACACCGGAAGTGCCGATCGATGTCGAGAGGACGCCAGCCCGCACAATGCCGTTGCCCACCGCCCCGGCGGCGCAGTCGCCTGCGCCGCCCACAACAAGGCAGTCGGTCGACAGGCCAAGGAGCCCGGCCGATTCTTCGGTGAGTTTGCCGGTGACCTCTTCGGATTCGTGGCAACTGGCCAGCAGTTCGGAATCGAGCTCCAATTTGGCAAGTAACTCGGCGGA
>JAKEGR010000190.1 GCA_022615465.1 Planctomycetota bacterium
AAGGGGCGTGACGCCGACGGCTGGTATCCGCTGAGCAGGGTTCGAGTGACGAAGTGACGGAGCTTGTCCCCTATATCATCCAGGTGATCTGTCCCGGATTCTTCACGTGTGATCGGTAATTACACGGGATCATAGAGACACGCATCGAGGATGCCGAGGATCTCATCGAGCACTGGGCGGGTAGCTTTCTCGACAAACTTCACTTTGCGGCTTGAGTAATCGACACTCTTTATCTGCTCAGCCATGATGTACCCCGTCAGTGCGGACTCGGCGGGGATCTCAACGTGAAAAGGGAAATCGCGGAAAGTATTGGTGATGGGGCAGACAATGGCCAAGCCTGTGTGTTTGTTGAACAGCGTATTGCTGACTACCAAAGCTGGGCGCCGCCCTTTTTGTTCGTGTCCCGACTGCGGATCGAACGAGAGGACCACAAAATCACCCTGCTTCGGGATATATCGCGGCACTTACCACACTTCCTTTCCGGCAGGCATTCCCCACTTGACTTCCTCAGCGAGATAATTCTTAGGGATTCTGGATACCAGCTCTGTCAGGTCGTATATGCCTCGCACGTTGGACACCGACTCGATGATGATTTGACCCCTCCGGACGAAAATTTTCACTTCATCGCCTACTTTGATTTGGGCTTCTTCCAGAAGCAATTTAGAGAACCGAAGTCCCTGGCTGTTGCCCCATTTCTTAATTTTTGTCACCATGGATATCTCCTTTGTGTATATCCAATGTATATCCCACGGCAAATCCCGCGGCAAGTGGGAACAATCAGAATCCTTCTGCCATTTCGCTCGCGACATTCCGCCGGGTAAGAGCCTGGACCAGACAAACGGTGGGCAAGACTATTCGTTAGGGAACCATGAATCCCTGTGTTTGGCTACGCGGCATGGGGCATCGATTCCGCCGCACGTGGTGGTTGCGTTTCCGGCTGCCGATGCGACGACCAGGCCCGTACCAGTTCGCAGTGCAGGTGCCAGTTCCAATACTGGATCAGACCCCTGGCGGACGGTTCGCGTTCTGCCGTTTGCTCGGCGGCAGCGTAATCGCGCCAAGGCCAGGCGAGTGCCGCCAGGCTGGATGATTGAATGAGCCGCGACCATTGTCTCGTGCATCGGTAGAACGGGCGTTTCTCCAAGGATCGAACATTGGCATCCTGAGCGGCTTCCAACCAACTCTGGGGAACTGGCGCATTAAAGACGGATGCAAGATAAGTCAGCGATTCGCGCAGTGGAAATAATGTGCAGAGCGTTGACGATTCATACCTCAGACGATCCCAATCGAGCCGGTCGCCGTTTCGCTGAAGCACTCGCAGCGTGCTAGCAGCCCACAAGAAGCGATGGGATTGGTCGCGTGCCGGTCGGCGATGGGCAATGCATGCGTGCAGTAATAAATCCGTCGCATCGGGAATCCGTAGTGGCACGCCGTTGAATTCAACGACCTTGGAGTATTTTCTTAGTCGGTCGATGCCGGCTACTGGAAACGACTTGGGCAGCCAACGATAATGGACGCGGAGCGACTGGCCATTTGGGCCGCGCCACCATTCTGATCGCCATCCGGCCACGGGCGCCGGTACCGCGGCCGCATCGCGCCAGCCGATGGACCTCAGTGTTCGTTCCACCGTGGCAGCGTCCTTCACGGAGATGAGCAGTTCACTTTCCAGAAAAGGCCGATCGCCGAGGTCGTCGAAGTATTTTCCGGCCAATAGCGCAAATCCACCCACGACGATGGACTCACAGCCGATGTGCGACAATTCGTGGATCGCTTCCAGCAAGCTGCGTTGCGTGGCCACGTTCCGCAGCCAGTGATAGCGATGGAGGGCGCTAAGCTGCGGCAGCCAGGCGTCGGCAAGTCCTTGCCGTCGGAAATTGCGGTACACCGCCGGCAGCAAACGCGACGAAGCAAAATCGATGTCGGAGTATTGCGAGAATCCGGCCGCTCGTTTCCATGCGGCCAGCGCGTCGACGGCACTCGGCCCCTCGGAAAATGCCGCTTTCAGCAACCACTCCTGGATTGGCAGCGGGCACAGGGACGGATGTTCAATCTGGCAGCGGGACCGCATATTTTCCTGCTCCGGGAGTTCCGGCAATTAGCTGCGCGGCGATTTCGTGGCGAATCCTAGCGATCGGGCGTCGATTTTCCAAGGTGAAATCGCGAGTTTTCATCGCGCAAAGTGCAGGCTGCGCCCTCGATGACCGACTTCTTATAACGACATTGCCGCAGTACTGGCGAAACGCTAGAGTATTCGGCGATCTGTCCCCAAGGCGATGCGGTTCGAGCGAGGAATGCACGAACCGTGGCAGCTAGCATTCTTTACCAACGGTGAAGGACCACCATGCGTGATACTGATCAATATCGCATCGACGAGCCGCGAGTCATCGGCGAGGTCATGGAAGGCGAGTTCATCCTGGTTCATTTTGAATCGGGACGTTACTACAGCGTGCGAGGCGTGGGCGCCGACATATGTCAACTCCTGTCGTCCGGCTGCACGTTTGCGGAGACGATTCGCCGAATTGCCGAGCATTTCCGGCTCCCCGAGTCACAACTCGCCCCCGAGATTCGGCAGTTCGTTGACGGCCTGGTGAACGAGCGAGTGCTTGTTCCCGCGGGCGTTACGACACAGAGCGACCGTCCGGTGGTTTTGGCGGCCACCACTTATGAATCACCGCGATTCGAGAAGTTCGACGACATGGCGGATCAACTGCTGCTCGACCCGATTCATGAGATCGATGAAACCGGCTGGCCGACCCGCAAGACGGCATGAACTTTACCTGTTGTTCCTCACCGAGGGATCCGACCCGCCCAGAATCACCCTGCATGACGGACTCTATGATGGCGGTTCGCGACGACCAACTCCGGCAGTTTTTCACGGCAAGCACGCAACGATTCGACCAGGCGGCCCGCTCGCTGGGTGAGCAAACGCGCGACTTCCAAATCGCCGGTCGCCGAGTTCGGGTCCGGTTTGCCGGTGCCGAGTTGACGCACCTGGCACGCCCACTTGCCCACCTGGAATGTGGCCCTTTGGGGGCTGCTGATTCCACTTTCGATTTGGAAATTTTGGCGTGGAGCGGCTCTGGTCCGTATCAGCCTCCCACGCCGCCATGGGATTTCCAGCAGCTTCACTGGTTTGGCGAGATTGCCAATTTGGGGAGCCACGAGTTCTCAGTCAACTTCGCCGCGGATCAAGGTTTGCTCTCGATCCTTCATCATCCCACGCGGCGAGCGCTTTACTGGTTGCCCAAGGCCGAATCACTGCCGTTTTGGGAGACCGCCGCACCATTTCGAATCGTCTTGCATTGGTGGTCTCAAATGTTCGGTGGACACGTGGCTCACGCGGCGGCGGTTGGCAGGGGAGGGCAGGGGGTTCTGCTGGTCGGGCGCGGCGGCAGCGGCAAGTCCACTACCGCGATTGCTTGCGTCGATGCCGGCATGGAGTACGTAGGCGACGACTATGTGCTGCTGACCCGCACACCGCGTCCCACGGCACACAGTCTCTACCAATCAGCGAAAATACACACGCCGTTTCTCCGACAAACACTTTCGCATTGGGAGGGGTGGGTGGCGAAGGAGATTGGGCCGGAAGGCAAGTCGCTCCTGTTCCTGAACGAGCATCTGCCTCAACAAATCCGCAACCAATTGACCATTCACGGCGTCGTTCAGCCTCGCGTGACGACATCTCCGCAGGCCCGCATGGACCGCCAGCCCGCGAGCCAGGGGCTTCTGGCGATTGCTCCCTCGACGATGTATCAATTGCCCGAGGCGAGGCAGGCTACCTTGTCGTTCTTCGCGAAGTGGACGCGTGAAGTGCCGGCATATCTTCTTCATTTGGGGACCGATCTGACATCGGCTCCACGCGTGCTCTCGCAACTGCTGGCAGAAGAAGCAATGCACCATGCCGCCTGAAAAACCGCTCATTTCGGTGGTTGTTCCGGCTTTCAACGCCGCGTCGTTCTTGCCGGAAGCGGTGGCGAGTATCCGCGCGCAACGGCATGAGCCGCTTGAAATCATCCTTGTTGATGATGGTTCGACCGACCCTACGGCGAAGTTGGTTCAGAGTTGGAGCGACGTCCGCTATATTCGCCAGCCCAATCAGGGGCCGTCGGCCGCCAGGAATACAGGCATCGATGCAGCGCGCTCTGACCTATTGGCATTTCTCGATGCGGACGATCTGTGGACGTTGAATCATCTCCAGGTTCTGCTGGCCGCATTCCAAGCGAATCCGGCGGCCCAGTTCGTCTGGGGGCAGTCGCAGGTCGTCGGGCTGTCGGAGGACTCTTCGGGAAATCGTGTCAGCGAAGTGCTGAACGACAGTGTTCCCCAGTTCTTGATTGGCTCCGGGCTTTATCGTCGCTCGGCGTTCACCGCGGTCGGTCGTTTCGACCCAAAGCTGCAACTGGCCGAGGATATCGACTGGATTCTCACTGCCCGGCAGTACGGCGTACCGCAGGTGCAACTCAGCGATACTGTGCTCATTTACCGTCGCCGTGAAGGCAGCCTGACCAGCGGCAAGAATTTTCACGAACTCAACGTGATGGCGGCATTGAAGCGTTCTCTAAACCGTCATCGGGAAAAGCAAGTTGCGGCGGCACGCGGGCTGGGCCAACACGTGGCCTGAACAATGCCCGCGGGGCGTTTCCCCTCGGCCAGTGAAGTCACTTCCTATGATGAGCGACGAATCATTGATCAGCGTAGTGGTTCCAGCGTTCAACGCGGCTCGGTTTCTGCCGGACGCGCTCCGGAGCATTGAGAGTCAACGCTATCCACAGCTTGAAATCCTCGTCGTGGATGACGGTTCGACGGACGGCACTGCCGATGCGGCCCAGAGCTTTTCCTGGGTTCGACTGATCCGCCAAACGAATGGCGGCATCGCCGCGGCGCGCAATACCGGCGTGCTGGCGGCCAGGGGCCGCTGGCTGGCGTTTCTCGATGCGGATGATTTATGGACGGAGCAGAAATTGTCGTTGCAGATCAATGTCTTGCAGAGGCGTTCTGATGTCGATCTGATTGCGGGGCGTGTCGAACAGTTCCATGATCCCTCGTGGGACAGATCAACAGTACCCTTGCCGGATGCCGGCGATGCCTATACGGCAGGCGCGATGTTGATTCGCCGAGACGATTTCCTGCGGGTTGGGCTGTTCAATCCCGCGCTACGAGTTGGTGAATTCGTCGATTGGCATTCGCGTGCCATGAATTTCGGCTTACGCGAGTGCCTGCTTGATTCCGTGGTGCTGCGGCGAAGGATTCATGGCGAAAACACTACGTTGCGTCGCCAGGATTCGACTGGCGACTATCTGGCCGTGCTCAAGGCCCATCTTGACCGGAAACGCACGGCTGCCTGTCATTAAGTGGCTCCCTCGTCGAAAGGAAAACGCAAGGATGGAAGGCTGTCGACTTGTTCACGCTGCTTTGTTGCAACTTAGCGACCCGCGTTTGCCGGACGAGCATCCCTTGGCGGGGAATCTGTCGCTCGACCAGTGGACCGATCTGTTTACGCTTGCGAGCTTTCACGGCGTACTGGGCATCATCCTGCACAACTTGAAATCCCACGCGACCGTTCCTCAAGAGCTTCTGCAACTAGCGCATCGGCGATGGCGGGCCGAATGGGCCGTGTCACTTCGATTGCGGCAACTTGGCCGGCAATTGCTCGATGCCATGGCGGCCTCGCAAGTTTCCGCGGCAATCTTCAAGGGAACCGATTTTGCCGATCATCTCTATCCGCTCCCGACGCTTCGTCCCGCGCGCGATATCGACTTGCTGGTGCCGCAGGAACATTGGCCGGCGGCCGAGGCCGTGCTCAGCCAGCTTGGATATGAGCGGCAGCCGGAACTATCGAAACGGCATGAAGCCACGGACTACGGCGAGCGGTGTTGGCGCTTACGTGCTGATAACGCAATTTCCGCCGAACTTCACTGGAATCTCATCCGAACCCCCTCGCTGCGGCAGCGGGCATCGATTGGGCTTGACGATCTGAATCGAGTCAGTGCCGACCCCGAATCTGGCAAGCTGGCGCTCTTTACTCCGGCATCGCGACTGATCATTGCTGCCGTCCATGCGACCTTTATTCACCAGTTTGATCGTCTATTGTTGCTCTGCGACATTCGTGAGGCGGCACGGCAGGTGGCTACTGAAGCGGATGTTGCCGAACTGGGCGAACTTTCGAGGAAAACGAAGACTACTACGGCTCTCAACGCTGCCCTGGGCGTGACCGCGCGTTTGCTCAACAACCCCAGTGCCGCCGCTTTGCGCCGCCGGTTGGGGGGGCGGGAGAACGGATCGTTCGGTCTTTGTCTTGTTTCCGAAAACATGGTGTTGTACCCGCCGCGACGGCTCAGTTCGCTACGTCGAGTGTTCATTCGCGAATGGCTCAAGCGGGCGGCTTAAGTCTCGTTGGCGGGTGGAATTGGAAGACGATGAAGGAAATGGTTACCTCGGTACCGCCCCCGTCGAGCAACGCGCAATCACGGCGATCGCTCGAATGCCTGCTGCTCATTCTTCTTGCCGCCGTGTCGAGCTATAGCTTCATCCGCCGCGGCCCGACGGCGTTTGAGTGGCCTGGCACCGATATGGCTTGCTTCTACGAACGGCAGAAAGACCCCAGTTTTTTGCCGAACGACTACTACACCAATTCCATCGCGAAACCGAATCCGCGACATGTATTCGGTTATTTTGTGGTGGCGGTGGCCCGAGTCTTCCACACCGATTGGTACAGCGTTTACTTCGCATTCCGGGTGATCCAGACGCTTGTCGTACCGATGCTCTGGTATATGGCGATGTTCGGGCTCGTCAAGCACCGCCTGACCAACCAACGTCAAGAAGTGATTGCGCAACTGGTATTGGCGATGGCTGTCATCCTAGTCATGCGGCGCGACGTGAGCGCCTGGTTCTCCATTGCCTGGTGGCCGCCCTATTCTCAGTACGTCGGCGCGCACCCGCTGGCAGTGTTGCTCGGCCTGGTTGGCATCGTGCTGCACACACACCTTCTTGGACCGGCCCGTCACTTGAGTCTGCTGATCTGGTTCTTCGCATCGCTGGTTCACCCGGCCATTGGGCTGTTCATGGTTGTCTTTTACTTATTGGGTCAGATCGGCCATGTTCGGTGGCGAGAAGCAGCCCTGATGATTGCAATCGGCGTGATCCTGCCGATTGCCATCCTGACCATGTGGTTCCGGCCAGAGCAACCCATTTCGGCCGCGGAGTTCGTCAACTTATACGTTATTTCAAGTCACCCATTCCACTACCAGGTCTCACAGTTTGCCACACTGACCAGGTATCCTTGGTGGGTCAGCTTTGCATTGATGCTGGGTCTGATGATTGCCGGCGGTACCGTCGGTTGGCTCCGTGGCAATCGATGGCTCTCCTCGCGAGCCGCCCTCTTCGCGCTGTCATGTGTCGGCTGCGTCGTGGTGCAGTATGTTGGCACGGACATCTGGCCCAGTAAAGCGATCGCCTCGCTCGGCCCCTCGCGATTCTCGTTCCTCGGCTACTACATGATCGCTATTCTGGCGGCCCTGCTTCTGAGTGATCTCGGACGTCCGGAATTACTGATGGCTGCGCGGAACATGACCTGGGTGTTTCGCCGCAGGCGGCCGGTTCGAGGCTCCCGTTGGTCGCCTGCGGGGGCATTGGCAACGCAGACTTTCATCAGGGCCTTCGCACGTGGTTGGCAGTGGGTTGGGAATTGGCTCGGACGCATGCGACCCGTACACGTGGCCGCGGCGACCGTCGTGGCGGCAATCGCCATGATTGGGTTGTTGAAAGACGATCTCGATCACGATGTGCGCGGCACTTACGCTGGCCTTTACGAGTGGATCGAGCGGAACACAACTTCGGAGGATGTCTTTCTGCCAACATTCAACCACGCACTGCACAAGCAGTTGCCCGTGATTGGCCGCCGGGCGCTGTTCGCGTCGCAGACGTTCCCGTTTCGCGAAGAAGCCATCCGAGAGCACATCTGCCGTCTTTCCTTGGCCTATGGCACACCAGAACAGGTGGCCACCATGCCTGGCCGCGACCAGATTGCTCAACGAACAAACTATTTCCGCTCGATGACGCCAGGGGACTTCGTGAAAATGGCGGATGCGGGGCGTCTTGACTACGTTGTTGTCGAGCGTCGCTACCAAGACAGCTTTACCGACTGCACTCCGAGTTACGAGGACGCTAGCATTGCCGTCTACTCGGTGCAGTCCTTCCGGGCCGTACAGAATCGATCCAGGCCGCGCGCGGGGCAGTCGCCGATCGCCGATCGAGGGGGTCGCGAATCAACCTTGCAGTAGCCAGCAGGGGGCGATACATACGCCCCAGCAATTACTGCCAAACCGCCAATTCGGCTCTGAAAGAACCGGAGCCGAAACGCCTGCCAGTTGTCTGATTGTGAGGCAATTGTGCCGTGGCAAAGGGACGCGGTTGGACCGTCTTGTTGCCTTGGCAGGAGACGGTTCCAGGATTGAATGCGAGGTTGAGATGACCCAGGAAGACGGCCTGACGCTGTCCGAGAGCAATTCTCCGACGCCCAACATCGACCACGCCCAGGCCTCCGTGACGGCGGCCAACGCCCCGAGCTCGCGTGTCGGCTTGTGGCAACGATTCGTTCAGAAGTGCTGGCGACGCAGTCTCGCCTATTACGTGTATCGTCACCGTTATCTGGCCTGTTTCACCGTCATCGGGCTGTTCTCGATCTTGCTCGAACTGATGGTGCTGCCGTGGCTTCCCGCCTGGTGGCCTTGGTCAGGCCGGATCGCGGTTGCTTTCGTGGTCGGCACCCTGTTCAGCCTGGTGTTCAACGTTACCGTCAACTTCCACGTGCCTCGCCAGCATTTGCTCCGCACTTCGGCCTGGTTTGTGGCCATCTCGCTGTTCTCCTTTGGGATGAACACGGCCATTGTGTTGTTTTTGCATGCAACCACCGACGTTACCTATGGCTGGCTGCGCCTCGTTATTTCCGGATTCCTGTTCATCATTGCTTACTCACTTCACCGGGCGATCACGTTTGATCAATCGCGTAACTTCGGCATTGCCATCTACGCTTCGGAACTCGAAGACGTGGGTCGCATCTTTGAATCCCTCGGCCACTGCTGCGATCATGTTCACGTCGATCTGGTGGACCGGACGGTGCTGGAGAC
>JAKEGR010000191.1 GCA_022615465.1 Planctomycetota bacterium
CACTACAAATCATTTCCGCCGATTTGCCACCATCGGCAAACGACTTACGTCAATTTTCGACGCAGAAAAAATTTCCCCGCGGCGTTACTCCGTAACTTGGGTTAGCAGGCTCTCGTCAAAATGCTATCGCTGACAGCGTCACGATTCCCATTCCGCCAGTCGGCGATTGTCGGTATCATCCCGCCGTGTAAGTTCCTCTGCTAGCGATACGCGCCGTCCCCCGAAAAAGAATTCGGCACGGGCGAGTTGGTTTCCCCAAGTGTATTATCCTGCGGAAACAATTAGCCACCATGAGCAACTTCCGTATTGAACGCGACACCATGGGCGAGATGCAGGTGCCGGCAGACGCGCTGTATGGTGCATCCACGGCCCGAGCCGTCGACAACTTTCCCATTGCCCACGAGCCGGTGCCTGCCGCGGTGATCCACGCGTTTGGACATCTCAAAGCGGCGTGCGCGAAGGCCAATCTCGAACTGGGCAAACTCGACAAGCGGCGCGCCGACGCGATCCTTGCCGCGTCGCGGGAAATCGCCTCGGGCAAACACGACCAGCACTTCCCGGTCGATGTCTATCAGACGGGTTCCGGCACATCGACGAATATGAACGCCAACGAAGTGATCGCCAATCTGGCGAACGAGCGGTTGGGCTTCGGCGTCGGCGCGAAGGGTGCCGAGGGCGCAGTCCACCCGAACGATCACGTCAATATGGGGCAGTCGTCCAACGACACCTTTCCAGCCGCGATGCACATTGCGGCCGCACTGGTCGTTGGTCAGGAATTGATCCCGGCACTCGATCGGTTGTGCGACGACCTGCGAGGCAAGGCAGCCGACTGGGACAAGATCGTTAAGATCGGCCGGACGCACTTGATGGATGCCACGCCGATCCGCGTCGGCCAGGTGTTTTCCGGCTACGCGGCCCAGGCCGAATACGCGGTTGTCCGCGCCGGGCGGGCCTGGAAACGACTGCAGGAGAACATGCCCATTGGCGGCACAGCGGTCGGCACGGGCATCAACACGCATCCCGAATTTGCCGCCAAGGTTTGTGCGGCACTCTCGCAACAGCTTGGCGCCGATTTCTCCGAGGCGCGGAACCATCCGGAAGCGCAGGCTGCCAAAGACTCGTTTGTCGAGGCCCATGGCGCACTGAAAACGATCGCAGTCTCCCTCTCAAAAATCGCCAACGACATTCGCCATCTTGGCTCCGGCCCCCGTTGCGGCATCTTCGAACTGGCCCTGCCGGCCACACAGCCAGGCTCCTCGATTATGCCGGGCAAGGTCAACCCGGTCATCTGTGAGTCAGTCATGCAGGTCGCCTGCCGCGTCATCGGCAACGATGTGGTAGTCACCACGGCCGGCCTCGGTGGCATCGGTTCGCTGTTCGAACTGAATGTGGCGATGCCCGTGATGATCGACGCTTTCCTGGAATCGGTGAAGCTGCTCGCCAACGTCGCCAACGTGATGGTCGACAAACTCCTCACCGGCCTGGAAGTCAATGAGGAACGCTGCCGCCAACTGATCGAACAATCGTTGATGATGGTCACCTCGATCGCGCCAACAATCGGCTACGAGCAGGCGGCAGCGATGACCAAAGACGCGTTCAAAACGGGAAAAACAATCCGCGAGTTGTGTCTCGAACGAAAGGTTCTGCCCGAAGCGGAACTAAACGATGCACTCGATCCCTGGAAAATGACCGAGCCAGGCACATGAAAGACAGAAAGCGGGGGAGTCAAGGAGCCTTGCTGCTCCTTGTTCGGTATCCGACGAGCCGGGTCGACCTCGGTTCGACCAACGACTTACGCCTCACATCCACTGGAGGGCGATGCACGATGGCACGGAAGCTGTCACGTATCGCGCGGCAGAATTTGTTCGTTTTGATCATCGCGGCAGCCGGCAGCGGGTCGTTCGCGACCCGGCTGGCGTTGGCCGAGGAGACGGTTCGCGTAACCTCGCAGCCGGCGGTGATTCAAAATCCGTTTGCCCGCCGAAACACGCCATCCGAAACGTCGCCGCAAGCAGCGACCGAGCCTCAATCCGCGCCGGCTCCGCCCGTGGAAAGCACGCCTCAACCGTTGCCGCCGCGGAAGCTGGCGACGCAGTCTTCCGCCGGACCGAAGTTCTACCGCAATCCATTTGCTCGGCAATCGCCGCCACCGCCGATCGGGACTCCTCTCCTGCCGGGACCAATCAGTCGTTGGCGCCGTTCCGTGCCGGTCACGGACGAGGAATCGCCGGTGAAACACGCAGTCCTGGCGGACGAAGCGATGCCGATTCCCGACACCTCATCCAGTCCTATCGAGCGAGCCAACCTGCCGTGGGATCGGCTACCGCCGGCAGAACAATTACGCGACATGCATGGACAGTCCCGCCTGCCGCACCGACGCGATCAGCAGCCGCTCCATCACGGTCAGGTCGAAACCACGCCCCTGACTCAGCCGGCCTCGATGGTGCCGGACGGCCAGGTCGCCGACACAGCCTACGATCCCTTTGAGTCCTCGGGCGATTCGAATCCCAGCCACAACGAGGCAGGGGCCTTCGTCCCGCCGCATCGCGGCCAGGGCAGCGTGGCCCTGCCGCCCATTTCCGGCGGGTCGGACCTGACGGCGGTGATCGTGTCTGACTATGTCGATACGCCGGAAGGCTGGTACATGCGGGCCGAGCAGGCAGCCCAAACTGCACAAGCCCCCGAGGAACTCACGGACGTCGTCAACCACTGTCAGCGGGGGCTGCAAGCCGGAGCCTCAACCGATCTGCATTTATCATTACGCCGGCTTGCCGCTTGGGCCTGCAATCGCCGCGGCGAACTGGCGATCGAAGCAGGACGCGAAACGGAGGCCGTACGCGATTTCCAATCGGCCATCCAGTTCGACCTCGACTGCTGGCTCGCATTGCACAACCGGGGCGTGACCCTCGCCCAGCAACGGCAGATGGAGCCGGCCCTCGCGGATTTCAACCGCGTCCTGCAACTCAACCCCGGCCTGGCCATCGCCTATCGCAACCGGGCTGAACTGCTGGCAGCGCTTGGACGCATGGGGGAGGCAATCCGCGACTACGATCGCGCGATCGAGCAGATTGGCAACGATGCCAGTCTGGTTCTCGCCCGCGGCTATGCGTACCATCGACTCGGCGACTTCGACCACGCGCTGGTGGACTTGAATCGCTCGATCGAACTCGACAACGACGAGCCGGATGCCTTCACGCGACGGGCCAATCTCCATGCCGAGCGGGGCGATTTTGGCCAGGCCCTGGAAGACCTGGAAAAGGCGCTGCAACTGGATCCAAACTGGGCGGAAGCCCATCGCAGTCTGGCCTGGCTGTTGGCCACTTGCCCAAATCCGGATTTCCGCAATCCCCAGCGGGCACTTGCCGCGGCGCAGCGTGCGGCGCAACTCGCCCCGGCGGACGACGTTTTCGTACTCGATGCCCTGGCCGCCGCATTCGCAAGTGTGGGCCAGTTCGACGAGGCCATTCGTGTCCTGCAGCGGGCGATTGACGCAGCTCCGCCCGACTTGGCCAAACCGCTCGCCGATCGGATGGCCCTGTACCGACAGCAGCTTGCATTCCGCAGCGGCCCCGATTCGCGGGTCCGCCGCGCTTCGCACCAGGTTGTCCCTCCCGGTGCCCCACGAGCGATATCTCGTGAGCAATCGCGACAGTGACTGCTTGCTGGCACCATCGAGAACGGGCCGATGTGGGGGCAACTGTTCTGGTATTCTGCGGCGACAGCATCGGCTTTGCCGATTTTTCTGATAATTCCAGTTAGGTTGACCTGGATGGCTTGTCGATAGACGCACTGGCGGAACCGATCGGCGGGATCAACATCCTTCCCGCGGATGGGTGTCGCAAAGCGAACCGGCACAGAACAAATCACTCCGCGACCGTCACATCGCTCCTCAAACGCAATCGGCGGACATGCCGCAAGGCGTTTTGCCATAACAAGCTCTTCCCCCAACTCTCGTTAGATGGACCGAATCATGCGAGTTGCATCCCAATTTTGGCTGACGCTGGCTGGCCCGTCGATTCTTCTCGGTCAATTACTGCTGACAGTCCTGCCCAGCAACGCCGCAGATGCCGACTTACAACGCGGCAATATCCCGCCGAACGTTGCCACGGCTTCCTCGGATCATCGGCAGCAAACGGCCTACGCCGGAAAGCCGAACCAACAGGTCGGCCAGGCGACCCCCACGAGAGGCGGAACTTTCCGCGGAATGGAGTTGCAGTTGCCCAAAATGCCGTTTGCACGGTCCGGCGGCAATGCACGCCCAACCGCTCCGCGGAACCATGCAGCTTTGCGTCAACGCGCGGCGACAGGCCAGCAGTCCCCTGCTTCGCCGCAAACTCCCACCCGGTTCTTGACGCCGCCGACAGCCTACGCCGCGGCGTCTGCCGGCTCGATTCCACAAGCGTCTCAAGTCATGCCAGGCACTCCCCGGATAGGACATGTGCCGACACGAATTCCAGCCGCCGGCCGTCGCACCGCTTCACTCCTACCTGCCGGCGTTGCGCCAAACTCTGCAAATCGAACGCCAGCGATCGAAGGCCCCTCAACGACCGGCCAGCGTCCCAACACGGCGACGATGACCACCTCCGGCCCACCCGCTGTCGAACCACATGCGACCACGGCGGCCACGCCCGACTCACCTGCGGATCGTCTGATCCTCCAGGCTCACGAGTTGTCGCGCGGCGCCAAGACGAGTGATGATTTCACTCGTCTCATTGAAACTTGCCGACGCACTCGGGCCAGCCAGCCCAGCGCGGCGGCCTCCAAGTATGCGAACGAATTGGCCGCATGGGCCTTCAACCGCCGCGGCCAAATCAAGGCCGACGCCGGCCAAATCAAGGAAGCCATGCTCGACTTCGACGATGCCGTGCGGGCCGATCCTAACTGCTGGCGAGCGATCCATAACGGCGGCGTGATCGCGGCGCAATCGGGCCAATTTGAACAGGCGTTTGACGCCTTCAACCGCACCATTCAGGTGAATGCCGAGTTTGCCAAGGCCTATTCCAACCGCGCGGCGTTGTTCGTGGTGGCCGGCGACCTGCTCCCGGCGTTGCAGGATTATCAGCGGGCGATTGAGCTGGATCCGAATCTGGCGGTGGCTCACCGCGGACGCGGACGCGTCTGCCATCTGTTGGGCCGGCTCGATGAAGCAATTGGCCACTATGACGCCGCAGTGCAACTTGCACCCGACGATGCCTATGCCATGGCCTCGCGGGCCGACCTGCTCACGGACCTGGGCCGCTATGCCGATGCCCTGGCTGATTACCAACACTCAATCGAAATCGATCCCAGCACGCCCCACGCGTATCGCGGCCTGGCTTGGCTCATGGCGACTTGCCCCGACGAGTCGGTTCGCAATCCAAGCCGCGCGATCGAACTGGCCGAATTCGCCATGCAACTGAATGGTGAAAAAGATTCGGTCAGCTTCGATACGCTCGCTGCGGCCCAAGCCAGTGCGGGTGATTTTCCGACCGCCATGACCACGCTGCACCAGGCGATCGAGATTGCGCCGGAGGACGAACGTACGGTCTATCAGGATCGGCTGCTCATGTACCAGCACGCCAGGCCATTCCGAATCACGACCGTGCGGCCCGTGGCGCAAGCCAGTTATCGAACCGCCAGCCAGTAATCGATTGGAGGGCGTGGCTGCCGAGTGAATAAGCTATTGGGGAGGGGGAACGTCAGAGCCTGGTCGCGCGAGCGACTGGGCTTCTGTCGTTTGCGCTGGCAGAGCGCCGCCGTCCTTTCCATGGATGTGGACTGGCCAGGAGGCACGTTGGTCGCTCTCAACCAGACCGATCTCGTCGATCGGGATCGGCTTGAAGCCGAGATGGAAGGCCGGGGAGTCGTCCTTGAGGCGGAAGTTCTCCTTCTCCCGGTCGACAAAGCGCGGGTCGGAATCCACAAGATTGTCCTGAAGCTTGACCACTTCGTCGGTGAGGCCATCCAGCAGATCGACCCAGCGTCCACCGACGGAAATGTTGCGGGCAATCACGTTTCCCTTGGCGATGGCCGGCTCGTCGTCGTACAGCGTGAGAAGCTGCGGGTAACGTGTGCTCCAGGGCGGATTCCGATAATCGACCGCATTCAACCGGTCGACCAGCGTATTGTCCGACCCATCAAAATACGATTTGGCCCAGCCCAGGCCGCGGGAATCGACATGCACGCTTGGAGTGCAATCCACGAACACATTGTTCTCGACCGTGTTGTCCCGTCCGCCGCCGATGAGGACCGCGCGACCAGCCTTGTAGCAGACATTGCCGACGACCTTGGTGCCGCTGGCCCAGTCGTCGAGATAGATGGCCATGACGCCGACGCCCCCGCCATGCTTGCCCAGGTGGTGAAAATAGTTGTATCGCACGATGTTGCCTCGCTGGGTCCAGTCGCGGCCCATGTAGAACGCGCCGACGTCATCGGTCTCCAGACAGACATGATGGAACTCGTTCAGTTCGATGATGTGCTCGTTTCCGCCGAGTTGAACGGCGTTGTGCGGCGCGTCGTGGAACAGATTGTGCCGGATCAGATTGCCAACGCCGGTGATGCCCACCGCCGGGGTGTAGGTTCGTTTCCAGCGGCTGTAGTGGTGGATATGGTTGTTTTCCGCGAGGTTGCCTGCGGGAGTAAGGGTCTGCAGATCGCCCCCGGATAGCGTGACGCCGCCCCCGGCCGTGTTGTAAATATCGCAGCCGATGACGGCGTTGTTCTGGCCGCCATTGATCTCGACGCCCTTGTCCCCGGTGTTGCGGATGGTGCAGCCGACGACACGCGTCCCCGTTCCGCCCGCCACGCGGATCGGGGTGCCGCGGACGGACTCCAAAATCAATCCCTGAAAACTCACGTGCGAAACGTCCTGGGTGTTTACCAGGGATTCCAGCACGGAGACCATCGGGTTGCCTCGCTCGATCGGCGTCGGGGGCAAGAAATACAGCAGGCCGGTCTTGCGGTTGAGCTGCCATTCGCCCGGCTCGTCCAGTTCGGCCAATACATTCAAAGCGTAGTACCGCGCCCCGCGCAGGTACCCGGAGCCGTGATAGGGCTTGGCCAGGCGGATGAGTTGCTGTTGGAGATCGACCGATTCAACCCGCTGATATTCATCGCTCCAGTCCCAGAACCAGTAACCGTGCAGCCAGACGTCGTTCTCATCCATCCATCGATTCGGCCGATCGCCTTCGTAGTGGAAGTTGCCAACCTGGCTCCCTTTTCGTCCGTGGATGATATTCGGAGCCTCCTCGGTAATGTCTCGGATCTTGACAAAGCCCGCATTGGGCCAGCGGGCCAGCCTGGCCGGTTGGTCCTGAAAAAACAGCTCAAGGCCTCCGCTCGCAACCTGACCGTAGTCGGTGATCCCCTGGGCCTTCAGGTCGGCCTGCATGATCTTTCCGCGGGCGACCGGGTC